>JABJBS010000382.1 GCA_018668695.1 Deltaproteobacteria bacterium | reverse complement strand
GTAAGCAAGTGGACATTCCCTACGCCACAAGACGGCAAAGTAACGATTTACTCTCCCTACGTTTTAAACCCAATGGCTGGCTAATCCCCCTAAATCTAGCTGGTAAAGAGAAGAGAGGCCTTAGGGCCTCTTTTTTTTGGCAATGGCGCTCTTTCATTGACGCCGGTTGTCTAGCATCGTATCGCAAGTGGTCACTGCTGATTTTATATAGATGATACTGGGAAGGAAGAGTGGCCGGATATGCTGGAATCGCAATTATGGATTCTTTTTTCAGCCTCGTTTATGTCGGCTACGTTTTTGCCCGGAGCGTCTGAAGTTAATATTGTTCATTTGGTGCAAGAAGGACAATTCCCCACGACCATTCTGGTTGGCGTTGCGACCGCGGGTAACACGCTCGGTGGTTTGACGAATTACCTCGTTGGTTTTTTTGCGGCTCGAGGAGTTAGACTCCGTTATTTTGAGCGTGAGAACTTACAAAAATCATTGGATAAAATTCGCAGGTATGGCGCACTCTCTCTGCTCTTTGCTTGGCTGCCCATCGTAGGGGATCCGTTGTGTCTTGCTGCGGGCTACCTCAAGGTAAACTGGTGGCATTGCACCATCTGCATGGCCATTGGAAAGTTGGTTCGGTACGTGGCTTTAATCTTGATGGTCGCGCAGCTGCGTTAGCGTGTCGTAGCAGGTCTTCTCGTTGCTCTAATTTTTAACGCCGTAATTGGGCACATAGAGTTTTTCGATTGTGTCTCGCACTTCTTGGATGAGCTTGTCCCGGTCTTCTAGCCCAAGGCCTTGGGTTGGAATGGGTTTACCGACTCTGAGGAGAAGGTCGCCCGGGGTGATATGGGTGGAGCGCGCTGGAATAATTCGATTGGTGCCGCTTACGGCAACAGGCAGTACTGGCACGCCAGCCTTGATCGCTAGAACAGCGCCGCCTTTTTTAAAAGGAAGGAACGCTTCAGTGGGCGCGCGCGTTCCCTCTGGGAAGATTAAAATATTTTTTCCACTCGCCACTTGTCGAGCAACATCATCGAGAACATTGTAATCTTTTTTATTCCCAGTCCGGCTCACGGCAACACACCCTATGCCGCGCATACCTGCAGCGAACATAGGTATCTTCATGAGTTCTTTTTTAACGATAAAGCCAAATAAAAAGGGCAAACCTTCAATGAGGAGAGGCGTATCAACATGGGACCGGTGATTACTCATGATGATGTAAGGGCCCCGGCCATCGATATGTTCGAGGCCTTCCACTTTAAACTTTGCACCGGTAATGAGGAGCATGCCTCTGGACCACCACCGTGATACCCATCGAGCTGCCCGATACCGAAGGTCGTGACTACCAAATCGGGTGATATTGGTGACGAAGACCACCATCATGGTTGCTAATACTAGCCAGACATTCAGTATTTGTTTTCTAGGTATACTCAAAATTTAATGCCTTCTGCAGGCCAACCGAACGCCTGTAAATATACAAGGGCAAGAGTGTTTGTGATGGATGCCTCATGAGAGCGAGCACTAGCGTTATGTCACAGAATTGTCAAAGCATCCCAGCCCTTGGGTAAGGAATCAGTCACATCCATGGTCAATGTTGACCCCGTGATTTGCTTTCTCGGCCGTATTTGTAGACGCCTTGAGAAGATACTTTTCAACCTTGTCCCAAGTCAAAAAGTGGTAAGCCCTTTTTATAACTCATGATTGTTGTCGGGTGAGCTGTTGGCTCATTAGGCTATGCGATATCGGCTGACCTTTTTAATATCGCTTTATTTAACAGGGCTAACGTGGCAACCTCTGTTGGCGTTGACCTGTAGCTTAGGCTTGATAAGTGGTTAAGAGCTTGGTGGGGCTCGTGAAAGTGCTTTACCCGGTGCAAATAACAAAAGAGAGAGATTTATCTATGGCATTTCCCAAGCCGTTTTATCGTTGGAGACCTCACCCTTGGCATGGCCTGGAAGCGGGAGAGGACGCGCCACGGATTGTTACGGCATACATTGAAGTCACTCCCTTTGATTCAGTGAAGTACGAAGTAGATAAGGCGACAGGGTACATACAAGTTGACCGGCCGCACCGTACTTCGTCGCAGCCTCCAGCACTTTATGGGTTTGTACCGAAAACGTATTGCGGTCAAAGGGTTAAGGCTCTCTCACCTAAGGCTGAACGAGGTGATGGCGACCCTCTCGATATTTGTGTATTGAGCGAGCGTCCTATTGACCGTTCTGATATTTTGGTCAACGCCACTGTGATTGGCGGCCTACAGATGGTCGACCATGGCGAGGCAGACGATAAGATTATCGCGGTCATTAAAGGCGACCATATTTGGCGCGATGCGGCGGATATTGGGGACGTACCGAATGTCCTTATCGAGCGCTTAAAGCATTATTTCGAGACTTATAAGCTTCGTGATTCCGATGATGAGAGTCCGGTGTCCATTGAAGGAATTTACGGCTATGACCATGCCGCACGCGTGATTCAAGCCTCTTTGGCCGATTACGCGGAAGAGTATGGTGAGTAGTAAAGAAGCTGTTCAGTTTATTCGCGACTCACTAGACGATGCTTTGATTTTCGGTACTGCGCGATTTCGCAACCGCAGAGATTGCATCTCGAAAATCCCAGTTCAGGGTCGACAGTAACATATATAGCTTTTTACTCATCACATAGATACGAGTCGGCGTTTCGCTGACAACATCGGCGCACGTCGGTAAGCCGGAAAGAATAGAGAGTTCGCCAAAGAAGGATCCTGAACCGATTTTTTGTATTGCTTGGCCTGGTTTAAACAGCTTTCGGTTAATCTCGATTTGTAGGGAGCCTCGGTCGATGAAAAATAGCCCTAATCCAGACTCATTTTGCTTCACGATTCGTGACCGTTCTTCAAAGCGCCAGAGTTGAATTTGTCTCATAATGGCATCGATTTTACCAACCTCAAGACCGTGAAAAAGCCTCGTCGATCGAACAATGCTGTTAAGCCTTACGAAATCCTCGTCAGTAGGCCTCAGCTGAGAACCACCTCGTAATTTGAGTCTTCTCATAAGTACACTGCTAACCGGGGCGGCTTCGATCAATTCGTCGCTGAGTGATTCCAGTGAAAGACCCAGTTCAAAGCCATCGTCACCAGGTTGGTAAGAGTCGACTGCGCGGCTGTTTCCGGAGGTCTCGATGGTAACGGTATTTTCGGCTTGTCTATTTTCTTGCAGGGTCTGAACAAACTCGCGGAAGGCTGAATCTTTATCTTGGAGAAACTTAAAAAGACCCGCGCTTCCAACAAAAACGAAAGCCTCTTCATCAGCCCTAATCGTAGCATTGGCCGGCTGGTTCAAGAGGAGAGACATTTCTCCGAAGATAGCGCCGGGGAAGAGCTGGCCGAGCTCTAATGTTTTACGTAGAATCCCACGATTATAAACAACCGGTAGGCTGCCCTCGTAGACAATGAAAAAGGCTTCGTTCTTCTTGCCTTGCTGGATAAGGGTATCGCCCACTTTAACTTCATGAAGTTCAAATTTAGCGCATATGGAGTCGAGCAGAGGGCCCGGAATATTCTCGAATAGCTCTGACTCGAGTAATAACTTTTTAAGCCGTTTGATGTCGATTTCGGTGAGTGGACATTTTGAATTTAAAACTTCGCCATCATCTAATGTATTCATTTTCATGCGGCTTTGAGCCTCTGGGGGTATCTCCCAATAACCAGAGTTGGGTTCGCGCTCGGTTAGATTGAAGCTATTAGAGGGCAGTAACTCCCTGGTGCCTGTAACCAGAAGGGTTGAGGGTTTGGCCTGCTTCATCAAGCTCTCAATGGCCATACCGCGGACTCTTGGATCAAGCTGCCCCAAGGTTCGCCTGAAGAAAATGATGTCGAAATCATAAGGCATCTCAGTAGCTCGCAGAACATTCTGAACCTGAAATGTGGTTCGTTTTTGGATTGCCTTATTCACGCTCCAAAAGCCGTCTGACGATTGCTCGAAGTATTTATGTCGTAATTTTTCTGGAAGGCCTTGTTGTACTTCTTGCGAACTATATTTCCCAGCTTTAGCTTGCGCGATGGCTTGACGAGATACGTCGGTTCCAATGATCTGGATGTCCCAGTCTTGAAGTTCAGGCATGGCAACATCAAGCATGATGGCTATGCTGTAGACCTCTTGACCGGGGCCACAGCTGGCACACCAGAATCGCAATGTATGGTCCTTAGAATGGTCGACGGTGAGGCTGGGCAGTACGCTGCACCTTAAGTATCGATAGGTGGAATAGGGTATGAAAAAACTCGACCGAGTATCAAGGAGCGCCTCTCGTATTTGTTGGCAAAGTTTTCCCTGAGGGTTCTGACTGAGCCCTTCTTGGATGAGGTCCTCAAGCGACGTGTCTAACTCTTGGGCCAAACCCTGTAGGCTCTTAAGTCCCCAGCTTACAGGAACCCCTCGTGGGTGGAGACCTTCGGAAAGCAGCAGGCGGGTTGTAAGTGCTAACCAGCTCTCAGGGGTTACGACATCAGACATGTCATCAGTCTATCCTGACTTGTCTCCCTTATCACTACTAACATTTTAGTTGATGGTTAAATGGAGCTTACCGGAGGAAATTGTGGTCTTCAATTTGGATAGAAACCATACGGAGACGGGTTCTATGTGTTTGATAGTGTTGGTTATTGTAGTCTTCTTGTGGGGCGGGCGCTCTCTGGTTTCAGATGGCGAAAAGTCATTGGATAAAAGAGATGAGGACTGCCTCTAGTACATATCCCAAAGAACTTTGCTTAAGTATGGACGCCGGGTTTCACCTGTCGCGACCATTAAAAGTTTTGTTATTTTGAGATTCTTGGGGTCACTCAATAGCAAAATAATAAGTTCCTGCAGGTAGTGCGTGTCTAGAGTGATGTAGTTGTCGGTGCCTATGCCTTGCCGGACACTTTTTTGTTCCCACCAAGAAAAAGGGTGATCTTTGTAATCCGGTAGACTCGTTGTGAGCCTTTGGTTGGAAGAGGGAAGCGATGTGATACTCACACCCTTATCAATCATTCGGTTGAGAACATCATGTTGGTAGCGCTCTACTTCGCGTGCGGCATAGAATTTTACTCGCGAAAACTCTCGAACTTCTTCCGCATTAAGGGTGATGCCCGACATGATTTTTCGAAAGACCTCTCGATGTTCTTTCCAGTCCATATCTTTAAGCTCGCGAGCCTCGAGGCAATCTTGCTGAAGGCTTTGCCCTCTGCGATTCCACTTAAGCACACGTTGCAGGATACTGTGAAAGTAGTAGTTCGGATTAATTCCCAAACTGAGTCCATGCTCGAGAGTATCGATGTGCCAAATGTTCATGGCGTTATCAACGGCCTGAATACCGTAGCGTAAAATGTTCCAGGTTTCTCCATGGTGGCTTCGGATGTGAAAGCCATTTTCATGGAGTTTACGAAAGCCCGGTTGCATTTCTATAAAGTCTTGCTTTCGGTAGAGGTCTCTTTCGTTACCCACCGTATCCACATCGGTTAAACTTGTTTTAAGCTGAGGGTAACGCTCAAGCAGGTCGAGTACCAAGTTAACCTGCTGCATAAAGTGCTCGGCTTTGCATTCGAAATTTTCCGAATCCCAAAACCCTGGTTCCTTCCGGATACAGGGTGAAAGCGTGAAGTCAAAGCTAGGCACTTCAGCCTGAAAGGCGGCAAATCCATCATGAAGCCCTAGCACAACGTCTTCAGGGGTAAGCGATCCTATACCCGGAATTTGCTCCGATACCGTCTGCGTAATTCGTGAAAGAGTAAATTTTAAACGTATATAGCCTACGTTATAAAGCCGGTATTGCTCGCTGGCCATATGATAAGCAGCGTCTCGGTGGTCCTCTCGAGTTCGAAGCACCAACTTACCAGGAAGAAGAATTTCGAGGTAGCGGTCGAAGCGTTGGTTTGGCTGAAGGCGCAGCATCGCGTCTAGGTCCTCTAAGGTGCTTAGAGTGTCGGCTGCGGGACCATACACAACCCGCAGTTTATCGCGGTAGAGTTCGCCATCCGGTCCGTTAAGAAGCAATTCGAGACGCGGGAATATAAACTCGGCACTTAAACTGCCCGTAAGGTGGATGTGCTCTTCTCGGTATGGGATTGGGAAAGCCTGAAAGAATCGCATGAGCCCACGAGCAACCGGGTGGGCGATTAGTTTCTCGATGGCAATGTCGTCTTCTTGGAAGGCCCCAAGCATATGCCGGAATTCTACAAAATAAGCATAGATTGCAGGATCGGCCTGAATCAGATCCGATACACATGCTAACTCGAGTGTCTCATCGAGGGTAATGCCATTGGTATCTCGTATGATTCGCGTGAGGTGTGTGGTGATGGCCTCGAGGGTTTCTTCCTGGACGGTCGGTGGATTGACGTGTTTTTCGGTAACGAGCTGCATACACCTATCTTAAACTGACCAGCAGAAAATCAACACCAAAAAGTTTCCGAAGTGTTTGGAAACCGGTACATTTCTAGTTGTTTTGCCGCTTTTAGGATGAATCGTTTTGGGTGCGGGCACTCTCGAGTTCAATCGTTACCGACCCCTGGGATTCATCTACAGTAATAAGTTCGTCGCCAACGACCATGTCCTCGATTGTCGTTTCGGAGGTGTCATGCTCTGATGACGTCGATACCGCTGGGCGGGTGCCGAAAAACTCAGGATACCGAAACTCCAGTCGTCTCACTTTTTCGCTGGCTCCCCAACTTGTATATGCGTTTCGAGCAATGTGTAGGCTCTTGACGGCTTTTGTGGCCTCTTTTCGCTCAAGGTAGAAACGGGCCGCGCATTCTCCCGTGATTCCAACGACCCAAAGGTATCGACCGTCCATACTCGTAGAGAGTGCTTCCTGGTAGAGGTGGTCCGCCTTGGAGTAGTCACAGGTGATGCGTGCGAGTTCGGCGGCGACAAGAGTATGAAGTTTCTTAAAGTTATCGGCCATGCGGTCAACGCATTGCTTCAGGAAGCGCTCGGTTGAGCGAAGCTGGCGTATAAAACGTTTTTGTTCCGTAATCGTCATTCCTTCGTAAAGCCTGGATTGAATCAGTGCATGGAAAAACGCATGGTAGGGAACCATTAATGTTCCTCGAAATTGGTGCAGGGATGAATTGATTGAACTTGAGCACTCAAGAGCTCGGCGGTATTCACCAAAGATATAGAGCACGAGGGTCTTTGAAAATTGGAAGTGCTCCGGCATGCCCAGCTCTTCCCAGGTCATTCGTGGAATCAGAACCTGGGCTTGCATACGTTGAGCTTCTTTAATCCAGGCTTTTCGTTCAGCTCCCTGCGGTAAGAAGTTATCAAAATCTCGCACACCTTGAGTAAGCGCGGCGTGAACATCTCGCATCAGTGTACAGCATGCGCTAAAATACCAATATCGTTTGGAGGTCGGGTCCATCACAAGGTAGCTATAATCCCGCTCAACCTGAAGAATATCATCGAGGTTGTTACTCAAGTGAATGGAGTAGAGACAAAGCTCGGATAAGGCGTGGTCTGCCCACATATAGTCACCATTTTCCAGGGACTGAATATAGGCTTGATAATAGTAATTTAAGGAGTCGCGCGCATCGTGAAACCAATGGTTCAAACGAGATGCGTAAACCATATAAGCCCGTCCGCTGCCGTCATCACCCTGATTAGCAAGCTCTAAGCCTCGCATTCCAAACCGCTCTGCACTTGAAAAATTTCCGTCAAGCAGCTCAAGAAGGGCGAAGTTGACGAATGCGTAGGAGGCTCCGTCGAGTTGACCGTGACGGGCAATTAAACGCATTGAACGTAGTATTAAAATGGCCATGAGTTGGGGTTGGCTTCTATAGACGGCGCCCAGGGCAATGGTCATAAACTCAAATGCTAAAATGTCGTTAAGTGGCACAATCGGCTTGTTTTTTGTTGTGGGGGCTAAATCTAAGGTTTTGAGATCAGAGGAAGCCATCAGCCTCTCGATACCTACACGTACACGGCCGGGTTTCGCTGAAATCGACATTCCGCAGGCGCTTAGACCCGCAACAACATCCTCAATGGCCTCATTGGTCCGACCGAGATTGATGTGCTGCTCAAGCCTTGTGAGCCAAATTTCCCGTTTCTGGTTGTTTCCAATCGACCGGCTCAGGAGATCCTCAAGTAATTTATCCGACTTCTCAATATTGCCCCGTATGGATTCAAGAGCAGCCAATTCCAACTCCAACTGGAAGAGTAGGGAGGGGTCGCTTTCTACAATTCTGCCGGTAAACCAAATGCCGTCTTTAATAAAATCGACCGCTGCGTCGTAGGATTTAGAGTCTCTGCAACGGCGACCGGCCTTGAGGTTGAGACGAGCCAACGTGAGGCATTCCTCGGGAGAGTCTATTTGTTGTGCCGAGACATTGAAGGCTTGCATCATGTTGATGAGGACTTCGTCGAGTTGTGTCTCACCAGCATCCGCTTGAATCACTCGAGCCCAGCGAAGCTTGGTTTGCTGCTCTTCATCCATTTCGAGCATAGCGTGGGCTGCTTCTTGAACCGCATCATGCACAAACCGGTACATGATGTCTTCACTTTGAGATAACCAGGTGTCCGTGGTGGAATTGGCGACACCCTCAGAGTCACGCATGCTTTCGAGCATACCAGGCTGAAAGAATTTGGTTTTATCACTGAACGCAATGAGGACCCCCTCGTTCAGTGCGTGCCAAAGTAATTGTCCTGCGTCTTGTATTGATAATTCCGAGACAAGAGACAATATTCGTAGGTCGAACTGATTACCCATGCATGAGGCCGCTCTTAGTAGCCTCTGTGTCTTGTTTGGAAGTTGCTTGAGTTTCTCAATCATCAAGTTGACAACATTGGCGGATATTGGGTGCGAATTAATCTCGTTAATGTTCCATAGCCATTGCGCATTTTGAGAATCAAAATTAATGACGTGGTCCTCATAGAGTCGTGTCAGGAGCTGCCTCAAAAAGAACGCATTCCCGTTTGTCTTTTTCATCAAAAGCTTGCCAAGGCTAAGGCATTTTTCTGATCTTGTATGAAGGGTGTTTTCAAGAAGCTTGAGGACGTCCTCTTCGAAGAGGGGCCCTATGCTGATGGACTGTGTGCGCCCGCCAGCTTCCTTCGTCTGATTGACAAGAGTTTGCATGCGCAGTGAGGCAGCCAGTTCATTGTCACGGTATGAGCCAATTATTAAGAGGTGTCGTTTTTGAGGCGACGTTACCAGCTTGCTCAATAAATCAAGTGAGCCCTGATCCGCCCATTGCATGTCATCTAAGAAAATAACGAGAGGCTGTGCCGCTGGGGTAATAGCATCGATGAAATGATTAACGGTCACATCGAAGCGGTCCCGATTGGCGAGGTGGTCTAAATTGTCTCGGTGAGGCGTGTCACCAATAAAACGTGATAGTTTGGGCGAAAGCTGAGTCATTAGGTCTGAGTTTTTACCTAGAGCGCTTCGCAGGGTTTGCTTCCATTGGTTTTGATTGTCCAGGGAAGTATCTTCAATATAATCGACCCATCCGTCAAAGGCTTGTGTGAATCCTAAATAGGGAACAGCTCGACTGAATTGGTCAAACTTTCCAGTAGTAGAGATCCCGCCATAGCGAACCAGTGTCTTGTATACCTCCCTAACCACAGCCGTTTTTCCAACACCGGGGGCACCGTGAATCATGATGAATTCCGTACGGCCAGTTGCTCTGACTTTTTCAAATGTCTCTTGAATACAAGCAATGGTGTCGTCACGACCATAGAGGCGCTCTGGGATTTCAAATCTGCTCGGTACATCGTGAACACCGAGCATAAACGTTTTAATGCTGCCGGTGAGTTCCCATTGGTCTTTAGCCTTCTCAAGGTCAAGGCGAAGACCCGTGGCGCTTTGGTAGCGTTCCTCGGGGTATTTCGACAGCAGTTTGCTGATAATTTCCGAGAGTAGTTCTGGGACGTCTTGGTTTATCTCACTGAGTGTGACCGGGGTTTCGGCGATATGAGCCCGAACGTAGTCCCAGAGGCCCTTGCGCCGAAATGGCGGCCGACCTGTTAGCATGTAGTAAAAAGTGGCACCGAGAGAGTAGAGGTCGCACCGGTAATCGAGACTGCGGTTCATCGCTCCAGTTTGCTCGGGGGCGATATAAGCTGGCGTACCTTTGAGATGTTGAATATCTCGAAGTGAGGGTTCGCGGCGTGTAAGTTTGGTTGCGATTGAAAAGTCGATGATTTGAACCCGGAGGTCGTCGGGTGAAACCAATATATTGGGTGGCTTGATATCTTGGTGAATCAGCATCGCGTCATGAATTTCAGAGAGACCTGAAACAATGCCCAGAGCGAGGGTAAAAAAGCTATCGAGAGCCATTTGGTTTCTTCGCGCGAAAACTCTCAGATCGATGCCTCGAAAATCCTCCATGACCAGGATGCTCAAACCGGGTGCCCGCTCGAATGAGAGAGGCCGGGTGCTGCCTTTTAGCTTGACGCTTGAAAGAAGCTCATATTCGAACTTTAGGCGGGCAGCTGCCTCTTTACCTACACGAGCATCATGTACCACTTTGAGAACGACCGTACCCGAGTCATCTTTGGCCCTTGCTCGGTAGACGGTACTTTCCTGTGAGCTGCCGAGGCGTTCGAGGACCAAGTGTCCCGCCAAGTGCGAACCGACCATACCATCTGAGGTGTCTGAGATTTGAGAAGAGGGCTCCTCCATAGCACTGCTGAGAATACTGGCTTTGTGGTAAGGAGGCTAGGCTAAGTTGCAATAGGAAGTTAGAGGGGTGAAAAGTTTATTGTTTTCATGTGCTTAGGGGGCGACCGAGGGGCGTTTAAAGAGCGCGATGCAGGCTCGGCTTGACCTTAAACCGAACACAACTTGCAAAACCTGTCATCTTAATCCCTTTGATTTAAACCTGGTATAGGTCCAGAAAACACAGAAGCGTTAAACCTGATGGTTCTTTTACTTGCAACAAGTATACGGCGCTCATTCGACCTACTTGGTGCAGGTTGTGAGAAGACGGAGCGGCTGAGGGTGCGGCTTAAGAGAAATACTTGGCCCGGTTTGAAATCAGCTTATTAGCCAAGCGTGTAGAGAACCCCATGATGGAGACCATTGGGTTAACGCCAGGTGCGTTTGGAAACACAGAGCCATCCATAACGAATAGATTTTTGACACCTCGGTATTCACCATTGCTATCAATGACTGTTTTGCTCTTGTCCTCTCCCATGGGGCAGGTGGCCATTTGGTGAGCGGTGAGCAAGGTATAGTCGTTAGGTGAGAATGACATCCCATCAAGCTTGTCGAGGTCTTTGAGGGAGTCGAGGCGGGTCGGTGTGGTGGCGATGGTGTAGATGTGGTTGGCGCCCATCTCAAAGTTGATTCGTGCTAAGTTTTTCATGCCGTGTCGAAATGAGAATATTTCATTGTCACTAAGCGCATAGTCAACAGACGGCATACCATTGGGTTTGACTCCGATAGATGCATGGGGTGTGCGGTCTCTGACCAATACAATTTGTGTGGCGTAATGGTTTAGGTTTCGCATGAAGTCTTTATGGAAACGGCCAAAGCCGGGGGCAGCAGTGGCTCCAAGCGCAGGGAATACTGGCGCGCCCTCCAGTTTGTAACCACTGCCGATGTCGTTGATTTGGAAAAAGTCTACCGTAGTGGATTGAGGTATGCCGTAAAAAGGATTGGCCGCTTTCTCATAATGACTCGCGAGAGCAACCACGGGATGACAGAAGAAGCTTTCGCCCAATACGCCACTGGGATTGGGTACGTCGCTTCGAAGCAGAAGTGCCGCTGTATCAAGAGCACCGGCGGCGGTGACCAATACCTTTGATTTTACCTTGATGTTGGCTCGTGGCGCGCCCGTTTCCCTATCGTGAATGACGCCTTCCACATTGGCATATACACCTTGCTTATGGACGATTTTTCCAACTCTGCAATTCGTGTAAAATTTGGCCCCTGCCTTCATCGCTCTTGGTATGTAGGTGAGCAATGCGCCTTGCTTGGCATTGAATGGACAACCGTAGCTGCAGGCCCCTGTACGCTGACAGCCGTCGGCATTTCGGGGGACGTTGTAAGCGTTGAAGCCTAGTTTCTTCCCGCCGGCGAGGAGCGAATGATTGTTCCAGTTGTGGTGGTGGTGAGCCGTGTAGGATGCATTGATTACACCTTCCACCTCTTCGAATAGGGGCTTCATCTCTGCAGATGTGAATCCCTCAAGCTTGAAGTCTTGTTCCCATTCTTCGAGCACATAGTCGGGAGTTCTAAAGCAGAGCATCCAGTTGATGGTTGTTCCGCCGCCTAGATTACTGCCTGTTAGAATGACCAGAGATAGGTCGTTGGACGCTCGTAATCCTTTTTCTGCATAAAGCTTGGTCATGCTTCGTTCAGTGGAATCAAAATCTTGCGCGTTGTAGTGACCACCGGCCTCTAAGCAGATTACTGAGAGTCCAGCCTCCGCGAGTTTGGCTGCCGCGACAGCTCCACCCGAGCCGCTGCCGATAATACAAACGTCGGCGGAGACCTCTAGGTCTTTTTCAATAGTATGGGGCTCTATAATCATCCTGCCTGCTCCTCAGAGGTCGTTTCGGTTTTCGGGCTTTCAGGTTCAGGTGAAATTTCCTCGGGCGCAAAGGGAGTGTCATATTGAAGATAGCCCATGGGGCCATCGTATCCGCAGTACTTCCAGGTTCTCTCGTCTGTCCAGTAGGCGATATTGCAGAGGCGTTTGACGGCCATAAATCCTTGTCGCCGTATGGGCAGCATGCTGGTCGCCCAGCTTTCTAGAACAGCCTCTCGTTGTTCCGGGGAACATGATATGAAGCGTTTTGGGATACCATTAAAGAAAAGGCTGACAAAGCCGCTGTCGAATATCGCGAGCAGCTGTCTAAACTCGTCTTGAATTGCCTCATCACGCCAAGAAATCATTTCGTCAACGCGAGCCACGACGCCCACATCCTGAATGGTTGGCTCACCTTTTTCGAGAGTGGGAATGAGGGTTTCCGCGATGGCTTCCAAGGTTACGAGCTCGGCCGGATTAAGTGCAAATCGCTTGGTGAGTTCGTACTTTTTCACGAGGTGGGCGGGGGCCGCACAACCCGTGAGCAAGGTCTCAGATGCTCCCAGCAGTACAACACCGCTTATCGTCTGTTTTAAAAAGGCACGCCGACTTGTGCCTTTAACATTTTGATTCATGAGCCACCCCGTTGCCATTGATTGGGAATCATTAAGAGTACATCACGCACTTTGAGGCGCAGGCAAGAAGTTCCAATTTAACGAAGTGGGCAGCTTAATAACGCAGTGCGTTGTGACTCGGGCGTAGGGGCGATTCTCTGGTCGGTTTGTTGCGTGCGGGGAGTGTGGAGATGTAACTCTCAGGGAGTCGTTGGTGGTAACTGCACTCTTGGTTTATGCTGAAGAAAGAGTTTTGAATGATGAAAGGTGAGCTTATGCGAATCACGGCATTTTTGGTGGCTATCACCGTACTTTTGGGTTCTCAGTTTGGCCATGCGGCGCAATTGGATTTAGCTCAGGGAACCCAAAGCGTGAGCGGATCTCTGAGTCTTACAATCAACCCTGTTGAGAACTACCACAGGTTATTACTTTCACCTTCGTACAGTTATTTCGCAACTGAAAATGTTGAAGTAGCTCTGGGTCTAAAATATCAAACTGATATTGGAGTTGAGACGACCAGCTACCTCGGAGCAAATCTAGGAATTTTCGGTTACCTTGATCTGGGTTCCTTGATGTTCAAATCGGGTGCCTCAGTGGGTTTTGTTTCCTATATGGGTTCTGGGGATAGCCCAACCGTTATTGAGCTTACTGTCCCGATTTCACTCGTGGTCCCGCTTAGTAATGCAGTGGCTCTTTATTGTGGAACGAATCTTGAAATCCAATTTCGCCCAGGGGGGGGCGCAAATGTACTGATACCCGTCGGATTGTTGGGCTTTCAGGCGTTTTTCTAAAGAGGATTTGAGAGCGACCGGTTAGAAGACCGGACGAGCGCGCTGAACTGAGGCAGCGCTCAACCAGGAGCGTGTTCACCGGCTGCCATGGGAACTACAATGAAAGCCAAAGTGAAAGCTTGAACTGTCTTAAACAGAACAGCTCATGTCTTGGCCACAACAAAGTGGTGACTTGATTTTACCGTGACCGTCAGGACACTTGGATACCTGAACTGTCGTGCCATCGCCTTTGGTTAATTCGTCATTCACCAGGGCTTTGTCACAATGAGCGCAGGTCGCATTTACAGCCATGTCGCATTTGTCGCATTTATAAGTAGCCATCGAATTACTCCATTTTGTGAGACCCTGACGGGCAGTTGACTTGAGATGGTACCACCGGGCATGCTCTCAAAACAACAGTTAAAGAATTTAAGAAGTGTAGTATTGTGGGTGGGGGCCGGGTTCTGATCTCACGACAAGGCTGCAGGGAGCCGCCGAAACTCCAGGGCTGGCCTAATCATCTGGATGTTAATAATTAATTGCCCATAAATAGAGTGGGGGCGACTAGTTTTTTGAGGGTTCAGTCCAAGAAATGGGTTCTCCGGTCATGCCTGGGAGGCGATTGGCGGAAATCCCTAAGTATTGGAGCACTGTCGGCGCAATATCAGTTTGCTTAATGGGGGCACTACCGCTGAGTTCACCGAGCTTTGGGATGCTTGGCCCCCTTAGATAGAGCCAAATTTCATCGGAGCCAGGCACTGCAAGTTTGTGATGGTGCCAATCTGAGCTGGTGCGGCCTCGGCCATGGTCCGTGGTGATGACGAGTAATGTTTGGCCTCGATAAGCCTCATCCGAATCGATGAAGTTTACGAGCTCTTCAAGGCAAGTATCAAAATACGTCGATGCCCAAAGTACACGCGCATACCGTTTATCGTGAGCCCAATCATCGGTCTCTCCAAGCCCTAAGTACAATGCTTTGGGTTTTTGAGTGCGCAGGTAATTCAGAGCGAGTTCACAGGTGATGTAGTCATGCCGTACTTCGGTCCACGGGGTGAGCTGTTCGAACTGGCGCCTGCTCAGCTCTTTGGTTCGAGCGTTTGTTCCAGGTCCGCTAAATTCTTGAAAGCCGGCATTGATGACAAATCGGCTGGGGTCTTTGGCTGCGATACTTTGGAATCGTTCCCATGAGGCAAAGAGGGCAACCTCAGAATATTTGAGATCTCCATGGTCTTGGAACGCCTCAAGTAAAGTTTGAGCAGGCATAGGTTTTTTGAGGTTACTGGTAATCTCTTTGTCGAGTGCTTGCCCCGTGAGAATTTCGGCGTAGCCAGAATATGATTTTTGAACCTGATTGGTAACGTTGACGAAGGAGTTTTGGTTGCGGTTACCGGCGAGCACACCTTGCTGCGCGAGCTTGCCCCAGAAATAAGGAAAAAGGAGTTTTCGGCGGGCCTGGGGACTGGGATCAGAAAGTCGCTTGGCAAGTTTGTGATCTGCATCCCGTTTCATCCCGGCTTCGCGCATGGACTTTAGCTTGGGGTCAATCCCCGTGAAGAGTTCCTGCCAGCGCAGGCCATCGACCGTTACCACGATGAGACGTGTGGCTGCCTTGTCGGAGGCGGGCGCGGGTGCTGCGTTTAGGCTAAGTATGAGTATCAGCGGTAATGACCAGTGTTTCATCCCGTGCTCCTGCTTTAGATCAGCTCGAAGAGTAGGTTTAATTGTAATAGAATACAACTGAAGCCATGGTCGTCGTTCGGGTACCAGGTGGGCGGTACGGGCAACCAAGCCTATCAGGCAATTGGCTATTGCTTTGCCGCTAAATGCTTAGCATAAATCTAAGAGCCTCATACGAAGCGAGTCGTTAAACGTGCGGATATCTATATTCTTGTTGCTCTTGTCGGTAATTTCTCTCGGCGGTCCTGCTCATGCGACTGAAGTAACCGGAGAGGGTTCACCTGAGGCCTCGGCTATTAAGCATGTGGTGATGCTTGGAATCGATGGTCTCTCGGTTGATGGTTTGGCCAAAGCCAAGACACCTCATTTGGACAAATTGACCGTAGGAGGCGTATTCTTAAGTCGCAGTCGAGGCGTTATGCCAACCAAGAGTGCACCCAATTGGTCCTCCATTTTGACGGGAGTGTACCCGTCGCAGCATGGCATTCATTCTAATCAATGGTGGTGGTTTCGATTCAAACGAACTCAGGGCTATCCCACCATTTTTACCGCACTTAAGAATTCGCGACCTCAAAGCGAAGCCATCGCTCTCTATGAGTGGAAGCAGTTTGGGCGACTGTTTAAGTCAGCTGAATTAAAATCCAGTTGGTGGGTGAAGGATAGAGCGAAGCTTACGAAAGAGCTTTCCAATGCTCTTAGCTCAGGTATGCCAAGCCTCACGGTCGTTCATATGCTCAGTGCTGATACGGCGGGTCACGAGCATGCTTGGATGTCGGACGAATACATCGAAGGTGTAGAATATGCTGATGGCCAAGTGGGTGCCATTGTCGAACTTCTAAAAGCTAAGGACGCTCTTAAGGATACGCTGATTGTGGTGGCAACGGATCACGGCGGAGTGGGGAAGGGTCACGGCGGCGACAGCGAGACCGAGCTTTATACGCCTGTTATTTTTAATGGTCCGGGAATTAAAAAGGGGCTTCGTCTTCACGGTATGACCCAAAACGTGGATATCACGGCTACCCTTTATCGAACGTTGGGCATTCAATCTGAAGTTGCCCTTAAAGGAATTCCGCTCAAGGTTATTTGGGAGTAGCCATGGAGGCTGTTTAGAAGTCGTCGCGGTACTTTTCAGCAAGCTGCGGTGAAAGGCTCATGCCCAGTGGTAGGAGATTATGCCCGATGCCCATAAACACTGTTCCTTGCATCCAAGACACATGAACCGCGAGCTTTTGGCCCCAGACCTCTAACCACTTCGGGTAGATGTTTACTTGAAGACTCGCCGCCAATACGAAGTTGTTGTTTTGAAGCGTGTTCGGTTCCGGAGCTTTCTCGTCATAGAGCGTATTTACATCGTCAAAACCCTGCTTAGCGACCACCACAACGAGGGGATTATCATTTTCAGAGTATGCCCCAAAGATACACCACCGCATTTTACCAGGTGCTAAATCGCCATTTGGCAAGAGCTTGAATCGCCGAGCTTGAAGCCCCCAACCGGAGGACCATTGAGTCTGATTGTCGTTGTGGGAATAGGTTAGACCCAAAGCATTGATGAGATGACCGGACAAGCCGGATATGCTTACGCCGCCCCAAACGTCAACTCGGGCCCACATCAGTTGTCCTGTGTTATAAAGACTATTGGTTAACGGGTTGTAGGATGTTTGGAATGTCCAGTCTCTGAAGTGCAATGTGTCGGCGAAGAAGCGCGAGACATCGTCACTGAGAAACATGACTTTACCAATCCAATCGAAGAACAATAAGTCGGCAAGCGCATCGGCAGATCCCGTTTTAAATTTCTGGGCTTGAACTGCTTCGTTAAGCCAGTGTCCGGCGTAAAGCGTTAACCAGGAATAGAGCTGAGGGTACTCCGCGCCTTTGTGAGTATAGTACTCAGTCATCATTCGGTGCCGGAAACCGCCGCCAAGGAAATGCCAGAGGTAATTGGGAATGAATGCTGGCGGCCCACCGGTGAGTGTATTGAGTGGTAGGATTTGTTGATAGAGAAAGTTCTTGGCGCCATAAGACTTGATGGTTCCGGCGGGGTCACCGAAGGCCTGTAGTACTTTCTTCTGGCCGTTTAATAAATTCAGCTTACTCAGGGGGCGGGCGTCATATTCTTCTAGCCCCGACTCGATGATGATAGCCCATGGGGTGTGAAAGGCGTGGGCGCCGATGCCGTCGGGGTTATAGAAGATAAACTTCTGCTCAGCATCGTTCACGGCGTCGAGATCGGGCAGAGGCTTTAAAGCTTCTTTAGGTTCTCCCTTGGTGGGAGCCTGCGTTTCCGGCACAAGAGCGGGTTCTGCCACGGGTTCTGCGGTGGGAGTGGCCAAATAGGTGATGAGGACAATGAGCTTAAGCATCTGAATACACAATCATTAACGGGCAGGGACGCACCTTTTAGATAGTAAAAGGTCCTGGGTTAAGTTCGAGCCCTCTCTTTGTAAATCGGTCGTGACGAATACAGGTTTCGCCGTATTCATCAAAAAGCGGAAAATTGCTACGGAATCCGCTTAAAAAAATCAAAAAATTGATGAGTTAATGTGTCACCTCAGATGTTTGCGGTGGGCGAGGGCTCGTTTTGAGAAAACACTCGGTTGATAAGCGGCCAATGACTCGACCTGCCGACCACTGCACTTGCTGAAGTCTATTTAATATATTCCACTAAGTGTTTTTATTTCAGCTAAAAGAGACCCGAGGACTTGGATGCATGTGAGGTGGTGCGGGCAGGTAACGACGGTTTCAGGTTACAACCTGAGCAATGCAGCAAATAGGCTGTGCTACGTGCTGGTTTTTGTTTTTTATAAATAATATTAGCTACTTAGGGGTGTTGATGGAGCATTCAGCACTGTTTTTAATGAACTTCCGGGACGATTAAATGGTCGTTTGATACCCATGAAAAGTAAATAATCCGGATTCAAGCCTCGCTCTTCTGGCTGTATCGGCTTTACGGATGGGCAATCGACATTTATGGTCAGGTCGGATGTTGTGCCTATTTTCGGTACATCAGCCTACGGGACATGGGGAAAAAAATGAATCGAAGATTGATAGGTCTGGCGCTTGCGCTAAGCGTGATGGGTGGTTGCAGCGAAACTCAGGGGATTGCTGAGGACGTTCCAAAAGTTCGGCATTTTACCAATAAAGCCATAGCAGGTGTGAGCATGGGCGGAGGCGCGGCGGCACAGCTCGCGTTAAGCCAGCCCGAACGCTGGGATTTTGTTGGAATCCTCGGGGCCCCTCTAATTGACCTGCAGGGATTTAGTCGCACGATTCGCCGCGGCTGGATGGGTGGGTTCTGTTCGCTTGAGTATCTCGAAAGCCTGCATGCTTCAGGTGACGATTTAAACTCAGACAATAGTTTTTGTGGTCTCTACACCGAGCGTGCCACGAAGAACCTGCAGCCTGAGCAAACAGTTGTTCCCAATGAATGGTTGGGGCAGGACGCATTGCCAATGTGGGAATTTATCAGCGATTACCATAACTGGTGGAGAGGGCCGAATGGAGGCCGAGGTGCCAGCTATGGTCGTCATTCCCTGATTAACTCTATCGAAGATATTTTGAAGGCCTATGGCAGTCCACTTTATGAATTGAATCCCGATATCACGTGGGCGGCGCCAGGTGTAACCCGTGAGTGGTTGGCATTATCTACTCAAGAGCGCTGTGATAACCCAATTGTGAATCTAAATTTTTACAACGCTGAATATAATCCCGAAGGGAAGTACCCAGTGATCACTTTTTGTGACGGTCATGAAAATGATGGTGCACACAGTGAAGAGGCGGTACGGGCTCGGTTAACTCCAGATACGGCTCGCAACAAGTCTCAGGCTTTGTTTTTGGCGGTCGATATTAACAGCAACGGTCGTCGTGACTTTGGTGAACCGGTCATCCACAACTCATCTGAGCGTTACGATGATTTCGGGGCCGACGGTATACCGAGCGATCTTGAAGATGGCTATGACCCAGAAGTGAATCCTGATCCAGCTGGGGATGATTACGACCCCTTTAACAATCCGAGTGGTAGCGAAAACAACTACTGGTTTGATGAAGGCGAATCCTATTTGGATGACGGCATCGATGGCGTACCGGGCACTGGAGATTTTGGCGAGGGCACGGGGGGCTTTGACCGCGCTCCTGGTTGGGCACATGCTGAGAAGTTTGATCCCCATAAACTATTGCAAGACGTTTCAGCGGAAGATCTTGAGCGTCTCACAATATACATGGATGCAGGTATTCGCGATTTCCTAAACACTGCGATTCATTCAAATCGGTTTTTCGGTGAGCTGGAAGCACGGGTGGGCAAAGAGAACACGAGGACCTTCCAAGACTTTTCGCCTTTAGGTAAGGGGTTAAAGGATTTTGACCATTTTGAGCCCGACTATGAAAAGCTAACGCAGTATTCCTATGTTCGTTATGGGAACGTTAATGCTAGCCCATATGAAATTGCTCAGGGTGACGGGAATCACGTCGGAACCATTGACCAAGTGGTCGACCGGGCCATTGGAGCATTTGCGATAGCGCAGCATACTTGGCCACACGCGGACCATGAAGTCGTGGCAAACCCGATTGGCGATACACGATACTTTGGCAGTGACACTTATGAGAGTCAGACCTTGGGAACCACGCAGGAATACTCTTACATCTTGCCGCCAGGTTACCTTGACCCGGAAAATGCCGACAAACGTTACCCAGTATTGTTCTTCCTCCATGGACAAGGACAACACCACACAGACCAGCTTGCCTATTCTATTTTTACGCAATCAGCGATGGTCGAGACATCAACCGCTCACGTGGCCAAATGGGGCAAATTTATTCTTATCTATCCAAATGGGCGATGCCCGAGTGGTGTTTGTTCGAGCGGTAATTTTTGGACGAATTTTGCCGATGGTGAAAAGAGCTTGCAGTTCTACGACGACTTTTATGAACTCGTGGATTTGGTGGATGAACGCTACCGTACGCTCGACCCTCAATAGCGGACAGATATTTCTAGGTAATCTGCGCAGCGCCTCTTAATTCTTGGCTAAGGCGGCAGTAAGGAAGCATTGACTGTGTTCAAGGTATTCTTTGATCTGCCCGACGCTCCATTTTTTGTGATTTGAGCAAAGAACCAGCACGTTGCCACAACCTTCCCAGGTGGTGTCACCGCTTTCAATGATTGCCTCAACCATCGTGTTGTCGAGGAAGGCATTCAGGTTTTGCGCGGCAGTACTTTGAACTCCATGCTTTTTGTTAAGCTTGGGGTGACTGGCGAGTTTTATTCCACCAGAGCTTGCCCAAGTGTTAAGCGGTGGGGCACCATTATCTGTGGTCTGTGTGGTACCAAAGACTTCAACTCCAGCCTCCTGCAGGCCTTCGGCCAATTGACTTCCAGCATCTTTGACCATGCCACCCATTTTCATCATGGGATTTTCACGGAAAATATAGAAGTGCGGGAGGTTGAGTTCTGAATGCTTTATAAGAATGACACTGCGTGAAGCTTGAGCCTGGTTGCCCATAACCGTCACCATGTAGTCCATTTCGCAGAAAGTTGTTGAGGCAGGACCATTTTGGCCTTGAATAAAATGGTAGCAAGTTGTTTCAGGTGCTTCATGGAGTGTGCGGAGGTTTGGGTTCAGTTTGAGGAAGTTCTCGTCAGCTTCTGAGAAAGTGTAACCAAGCGAAGTGGCCAACCCTTGGAGCTTGCGACTCCGAATTTTCTTACCAAAGATGACAAGTACAGCGACGATGCAAAAAACTAAAAGGATTAACAATCCAATTAATGATTCTATTTCTTCTGGCATAATATTGACTCGTTTCGTTTCAGTAGGGAGGGGAGAATTCGCGGTATACGCTATTTAGCGACCATAGCAAGGTGAACGGGCATAGTTTGGGCACGACGTAGAGCTAGAGAACATCTTGCGGAGCTTGGGTGTAGTAACCGCGGAGAGTTGGGGAGCCGCAGCGAGTGCGGCGACATTTACGGCTGTCCCAAGCATCGTGGAGTGTGCCGTCAACGACCGCTGCAATATGGCCAGTCATGACAGCGATGTGGATACCGCGTGTGGGGATGTCCTTAAGGTAGGCTCCCTTTGTGAGGATGGGTACCCAGCCATGGTCGCTTAAGTACCGATGGTAAATAGCTGCGGTGGTACCGTGGTTGGTGGTTGTTTCGAAACCACCGGTCATTTCCTTGTTGAGGGCATCGAGCTCGGCACGCACCTCTCGGTATGGGATTTTAAGAGCAATGGCGATGGCTCGTGCGACACAGTCGCCAGCATTTTTGCCTTTCCAGCCGGCCTTGAGCCTTCCTCCATCATTTTTTTGAAACTTCATAAACTGAACCTGGGGTGCGGTTTCGGTTGAGGCGGCGGACGTCACCAGGTGGCAAACTCGGGTACCGGTGTAATGTCGTCTTGGGCCGCTCTCGCAACCAAGTTACCAATAGATTTTACGGGCCAGCTTTTCTGGACGAGATTGATTATCCAAGTAGGTATCATCCCTTTTGGATCGGTGATGACCTCCACTTCAATCTTTGTCTTTCCACCGGGCAGGGCGGTGAATCGCCAGTAAGCGCGGCTTAACCAACCTCTAACACAGCAGTCGGTCTTGGGGGCGCGGTCGTCATCCACCGAATGAACCACCACGGCAATGCTCTTGGCGGCTTGATCGATGTTGATGTTTCGGTGAAAAACAAAGTCACGGTTGGATATGGGCCACGGCGAATAATACTCGGAATAATAACGAACAGATGGCTCACCTGGTTCGGAAATTTGTTTTGTCTCTTTGAGTCGGTCAATCCATTGAGTTTGCAAAGAAACGTTTCGAAACAATGACCAGATTTTGGAGATATGCAGGTCAACGTTACCGTTGCCACGAACGCCTAGAATATCCATCTGTGGGATATTAGCCCGGGTAACGGAGATTCCTTCGGTCGTGTCCAAGGGTTCCCAGACTAAGTTGTCGAAGTCGATGGGCTGAGGCGCGGCAACCCATGTGGATAGAAGAAAAATCAAAGTTGTCATGTTCAGCCCTCAGTAATCCATCATAACCCAAGAAACATCCAATTGGCTCATACCTTTACGCTTATCGCGACTCAACTCTTGGAGTTCGGACGCAATTTGGGAGCCGCGGTTAAATCATGGGGTTCTTGGGTCATCTTAAGTTACTTACATTACTTACAATATATAAACATTCATTGTGCCTAATCCATTTGACAGTACGGCCAGAAATATTAAAACTAGCGCGTGCTCATGATTCCCTCAAAGAGTTGAGTTGTTTGGTTGAGCCTGGTTCAATATCCACCCTCGTGCGCTTCACTCCAAGGCGCTTGGGAACACATCTTTGAGGAGAATTCGTTGAAGAACTATCTTAGTATCGTCGCGGCACTTGCTTTAGTGGTCGGGTGTACTGAATCTAAGTCGCCTTTTGATTCAGCCTTAACGCTCGACGATGTAGCTTCGCCGGAATCCTATTCGATTGAAGACGCAGGCAGTAGCTCCTTGCGGCGTCTTACACGAAGCCAATTCAGTGAAAGTGTACGGGCCTTACTCGGGGATACCATTGTTGTCCCTAAATTATCAGAACCGGACACCATAGAAGGTGGCTTACTGTCAATTGGAGCGTCAACCACAACTTTCAGTCCGCGTGGTGTCGAAACGCTTGAGTCCACCGCGTATTCTATTGCCGAGCAAGCCGTTGAAACAGGCGCCCATTCTAGCTTCCTCTCGTGCACGGCGCAGGGTGTCGTCGACGATGCTTGTACGAATAGTTTTATCGAGTCCTTTGGGAAGCTAGCTTGGCGACGGCCGTTGACGACAGCGGAGGTTGATGAGATTCGCACGGTGGCAACGCTTGCCTCTCAAACGCTTAGCAGTTTCGAGCAGGGCCTTGTGTTTGCGATGGCCGCGATTCTTCAATCGCCATATTTTCTCTTTCGCGTTGAGCTTGGACCAGAACTCGCAGCCGGGGCTCAAAGTGAATTTACGAGCTTCGATTTAGCGTCTCGTCTGAGCTATTTTTTATGGAATGCCACTCCAGACATTGAGCTTCTCAACGCTGCCGAGAGTGGTCTCCTTGCAACCCGTGAAGGCCTCTTTACTCAAGCAAGTCGGCTTTTAGAGCATCCGAATGCTCGCCTTGGGATTCGTAACTTCTTCTCCGAACAATTTCAGCTCCAGAAGCTGGAATCTTACTCAAAAGACCCTGAGATCTTTGAACATTTTCACAACGAATTGGGTGCCAATGCTCGCGAGGAAACCTTGCAGCTTTTGGAGTATATTGTCTTTGATACAAACGGAGATTTTAGAGATAGCGTGACGGCGGACTATGCATTCGTAAATGCTCGCCTCTCGGCTCTATATGGAATTCCGGCTCCAGTAAAAGAAGGGTTCGGTTACACGGAGCTTACTCCGGAGAGCAAGCGTGTTGGACTATTAGGTCAGGCATCGTTTCTCGGGCTACATGCTCACCCAGTGTCATCTTCAGCGACGCTTCGTGGAAGGGCTGTTCGAAATATTCTTCTCTGCCAGTCAGTTCCTGCGCCGCCTGTAGATGTCGACACATCCATTCCTGAGCCAAGTGGTACCACGCTTACACTAAGAGAGCGCGTTGCGGAGCACCTTACCGAACCAGGTTGCGCTGCTTGTCACCAATTTACAGATCCTATTGGTCTAGCTCTTGAGAACTTTGATGGCATAGGGCGATTTCGTGAGAGAGATAACGGTGAAAGAATAGACGCCTCGGGTGACCTCGATGGTGCCAGGTTTGAAGATATGACCGGGCTGGCTGCGGCTGTTCGGGAGCACCCGGCGTTTGCGCCGTGCATGGTTCGAACTTTATCCCATTATGCGATGGGTCGAGTGGCTACTCAAGAAGAGAGAAGCTGGGTAAGCACTTTGTCAGATAGATTTGAAGGACACGGCTACCGTATGAAGAGACTCATCATGGAGTTCATTATGAGCCCACTTTTTACTAAAGTGGGTGCGCCGCAGGAAGTCGAGGAGTCACCATGAAAAGTAAGAGCTTAAACCGCAGAACGTTTCTCAAGGGTGCTCTGGCCGGAGCAACCGTTAGCATTGGTCTTCCGCCACTGGAGGCTTTTTTAAACAGTAACGGTACGGCCTATGCGTCGGGTTCAGGTTTCCCGAAAAGGTTTGGCCTCTTTTACTGGGGTAACGGTGTGCATCCGGACCTTTGGGTACCTGAAGATACAGGTGTTGACTGGACGCTTTCGCAACAACTCACTCCATTTGCTGATTTAAAGAGCAACATCGCGGTACTAACTGGTTTCGAGGTGCGTACGCCCAATGATGACCCACACCTATCAGGGCCAGCTGGGCTCCTCTCAGGCGCAGCGGTCCTAAACCCCAACAGTGATAACAAGGTTTTTCAACGTCCTTCCATCGACCAGGTTTTGGCCGCTGAGATTGGTGGAGAAACCAGGTTTCGGTCACTTGAGGTTGGTATTGAGCCGGGTACATCTGGGCTCTCCTATATCGGGCCCGAAAGTAGAAACCCACCAGAGTGTGATCCTGCCTTGTTCTTTGAGAGAATCTTCGGCGCTGGCTTTACAGCGCCAGGTGATGACCCCATCGTGGATCCAAAGCTTGCCTTAAGGCGAAGCGTGCTCGATGTGGTGATGGGGAACGTAAACGAGTTGAACAAGCGGTTGAGTGCTTCGGATAAGATTCGGGTGGATATGCACCTCTCGGCCATTCGTGACTTGGAGTTACGGATTGCTCGAATGGAGGAGGATCCACCAAGCCTTGCTGCTTGCTCAAGACCTGCTGCGGCGGTAACGCCTGCGGATATCAATGGTCGACCGGATATGAAGCAGCGTTCTGCATTGATGACAGAACTTTCAGTGATGGCTTATGCTTGTGACCTTACGCGAGTGCTTAGTTATTATTACTCCGACGGCGTTAGTAATTGTCTGTATCCGAACGCTACTGCAGGCCATCATCAGCTTACGCATGATGAGCCCGGGGATATGCCACAGGTGCAAATGATTACTGAAAGTATCATGGAAGATTTTGCCGCTTATCTATCGGCGCTGCGGGCTGTTCCTGAAGGGGATGGCAATCTCTTGGATAACAGTCTTATTCTAGGAACCACCGACGTGTCTTACGCACGTACTCACCAAATCGATGAGTACCCACTGATTGTGGCAGGAACAGCGGGCGGGGCAGTGCAAACAGGTTTCCATTACCGCTCGAGTACGAGTGAGAATGCTTCCAAAATCCCGTTCACTATTTTGAACGCGATGGGTGTATTGAGTGATGAGTGGGGGCTGGATGACGGCCGAGTTAATTCGGGTGTGGGAGCAATGGAACTATGAGAATTCTTTTATTGGTTTTCACGGCCTTCTGCGCGATGGCCTGCAGTGCTGGAGAGAATGGTGTAGAAGTGGAAGGTGGCTTCGTTTTACCCCAATCACATGCGAATGTTATTCGCCAATTTGAGTTTTTCTCACAAGAGTCTCCGGGTGTGTCTGATGGGTTCGACTTAGATGGTGTCAATTCGACTGAGCCGGTCGAAGACTACTGCTATACGACCGATAGCACCGATAGTGCAGGTAATGGGGGGATCGATAATCAGCTGGCTTACGTTTGGTCTGACCTAGAGGGCCTTGTGGGCGAAGCAACTCAAGGCTTGATTCAGGGTGCCATTAATGAGGGCCGATTTCTTATTATGATTGAGCTTGAAGGTGTAGATGACCTCGTGAATGATGACGACGTGACCGTTCATATTTTGCGAGGAATCGCAGATCCAGACATCGGCACCAAAGGGCTGATAGCTCCCGACCAAACATTTTACGCCGACGAGGAAGGTTCATCGTCTATGGTGGAGAATGCGCAAATCATTGATGGGAAATTAGAAGCAGGTCCGGTGGAATTCACAGTTCCAATCAATATCCTGGACGCTAATTTCGGTATGCTGGTTCGTTCTGGGAAAGTTCGTATCGACATCAATGAGGACGGCTCGTTCGATGGTCTACTGGGCGGATTTATCAAGCCAGCTGAGTTTATCGCCGACCTGATGGACACAGGCGCCCGCGCCGAGGCAGAGCTTATTGGTCCTTTCTTTGAGGACAATACTGATTACAACCGAGTTGATGGCAAATGCACCGATTTCTCTGCGGCTTTTAACTTCTCTGGAACCACCGCATTTGTGGTAAGACAGTCTGTTCCTTCTCCATAACAACCACCATTATCTTTAAACGGGCCTCACCTTGGCGCCTTGTTCTCGCTAATCCTTGTCTTTGCTCGCCCGGTACAACTATAGGGCTCACTGGCTTGGGAATTTTCAATCATGATCCCTCCAAGAAAGAGAATAAGCATGAAAGACCGTCCATTTCGCATACTGGGTCTGCAACAGATTGCCTTAGGTGCAGAGGATAAATCCGAGCTTTCAAACCTTTGGGTAAACCTTTTCGGCTTGTCGAAGGTGGGTGATTACGAAAGCGAAAAAGAAAATGTGCGGGAGGATATTCTCGAACTTGGACAAGGGCCTACGAAGGTCGAGGTCGACCTCATGGAACCGTTGGATGTGGATGCTCGCCCTCGGGTGCATCAGCCTGCCTTGAACCATATAGGGCTCTGGGTAGACAATCTGCCGGTCGCTTACGAATGGTTAGAAAAAAGTGGCGTTCGGTTTGCACCGGGTGGGATTCGCAAGGGCGCTTCCGGTCACGATATTTGTTTTATCCATCCAAGAGGCAATGAGGATTCACCCATCGGTGGAGCTGGCGTTCTGATTGAGTTGGTCCAAGCTCCTGAAGAGGTGATTGCCTTTATGGGGCAGTAATCGAGTTCGCACGTTAAAATACGATTCCTGCCTGTATAAACGGACCCACCGATAAGTGGAGAAGGTTCATGACGTATTGGCTGTCGTCGAAGAGAGGGCCGCTCTCATCGTCGTCGTCGTCGGCAGGATCTGTTGGACGCCCACCGGCGGCTCTTAGCTGAATGCGGCCTCTTACACCCACTCGAACAAATCCTCCCAGGCCATGCAGTGCGTAGGACCGAAGTTGTAATAGAATACCGGTCTCGATCTCGGCTCCAAGCGTAAAACCCAGTTCCCATGCCATCTCATCGTCAAACCCTGCCGGTATTTCCAGTCTCTCATCGGCTATACCCAGGAGAACACCACCCTTAAGTTTGCCGTCGATATAGGGCCTGAACACGTTCACTTCATACTTGGCGGTGTAGTCTAAGAGCGAGTAACCAAGGCTGAGAGAGAAATCGAGCATCTCAGTGTTGCGAATACCACTGTCTAAGAAGGTGTATCGCATATCTCCACTTTGGATGCCCCATGCATACACAGGCATAGGCGCATTTAGTCGACCAAATTCAAGTCCTATTTTAAGACGAAAGTCATTGAGTAGGCTAACCTCAAGGTTCTGGTAGTTGGTATCGAATGCCTGAGACAGGTTAGGCTGATCTGGGACATTCATGACGCCTTGGAGTCGTCCCCATTCAAACCTCAACTGCACATCATAGTCTAAAAATAGTTTTTCCCAGCCTGCGAAAGCTGTGACGACTTGGAATAGGCGCTTGGCACCGATGCCGATTGAATCCTCTAAAGAGTCGCTGAGGACTGAATGCAGGTAGGTTGCGCCGATTTTTGTTGTTCCAATCTTCCCCTCCAGAATGGCCTGAGTGCTCAAAGCTGGAGCTAAGTCATATTCGGTGTCGATGGTTTGCGGTGTGTCATCACTGATGAAGGAAACCAAATGGTGGTGGTCATAGATGGCGCCGAGTCCGCCGAGAAAAAATGTTTTTTGTGGCTCACGTTCCCATCCAGTGGGTTCGGGCTTTCCGCTATCGACCAAGGCCTGCATGGATGGGTAGTGTCGAAATATTTGTTTACCCCTGAGAACATCGTCATTCCAGGTAAGGAGAATGGAGCCATCATCTGCTACTGCACCGTCTAGATTCCATCCTATATTGCGATTGGGTTCCCAAGTGAGGTCGGTGATTGTTTGTCTGTCATCTTCTTGGTGAACTATTTTCAAGCCCTTGTAGAAGGCGTTTCGGTAGAAATAGTAAACACACGCCCAGGCTTTTCCGTCGGGCCGTGTAAGCATGCGCTGGGCCAGGCCTGATTCAGGTAGACCGATGATTTGCGGCGCTGGTTGGCCGCCGAGCAGAGAGACCTTAGCCACTGTTAAGGACTCGGCATCAGGGTTCATATAGGAAACCATCATGGTGTCGTCGTTAAGCAGAGCTGCATCCCAGGAGTAGATGTACGGGCCCAGGGAAGACGTCGCGTTGTTCTTTTGAATATGTAAATGATTACGGGAGGCGCCGATTTGCTTACCGCGAATGGGTTTTGCGTTGAACGTGATTTCGCTGCCTTGACTGTCGGTCATCCATAACGTGTCTGAGAGAAAGCTTTTTTTCTCTTGGGTACCGTCGCTCGACTGAATCCAGTAGCTTTTGGTTGTCTCGGTTACTGGTTTCTTGTCGACGGTTTTTTCTATTGTATGACTTTGGACAACTTTAAACTGAGCGATTCCATTGGGGCTGATGAGAGCACCTCGAAATGAGTGCCTGTAGTAAGACTTATCCGTGGATTGACGCTCGGTTAGAGTTTCGTAACTGCATGTGTTGGCTTCGGGGAGACAGGTTGCCATGGAAACCATTGATTTCCATTTGTCGTCCTTCTCAGCGCTGGTTCCGCTTATAATGGCGATCACACGACCATCATGGCCAACGGCAATATCCACATCGTTTGTCTGGTATCCATTGGGCATCGCGAACGCATGCCGCTTCATAATACCAGTGCCGGCTTTCCATATCTCAACCCGTTCATCATGCTCGATGGCGAAGCGGCCCTCAGTGAGGCCAATGATACGTTCAGGCTGTTGCTGGCCGAGGTCACTGACGCTGCTTTGTGAAAGGGTCTCTCTGGGCAAGAGGAGTGAGAGGCTACTTAAAGTGATCCATAAAATAAACGATTGTCGCATGGTGGTCCTCCGAGCC
>JABJBS010000381.1 GCA_018668695.1 Deltaproteobacteria bacterium | reverse complement strand
GTAAGCAAGTGGACATTCCCTACGCCACAAGACGGCAAAGTAACGATTTACTCTCCCTACGTTTTAAACCCAATGGCTGGCTAATCCCCCTAAATCTAGCTGGTAAAGAGAAGAGAGGCCTTAGGGCCTCTTTTTTTTGGCCCGAACATATCGACCGCCGAGAAAGATGCGGGGATATCTGGGTGAGTTGACGTGCCGTCTCTAAAGGACGTGATTCTTTGTATCTTTGAACAAACTGACTTAGGCTCTCTTTGCACATAAACGCCGATGTTCGGCACTAAAAGGAATCTATTATGCAAAACGTTAAATTAGCTCTTGGTGTTCTTATGGTCGTTGGAATTTTTGGGTGCGGAAGTCTTGCGGACGCAATTACAGACGCATTCACGGCCGGCTATTCTTTCGACACAAGTTGCGTTGATGGACAGGCAGACTTGGATGCATGCAGCACTTGCTGTACCGGAAATGATTTTGATACCGCGATGATGTCCAGTGAAGAGTGCGGCTGTGCGAAATGGGATACCACATCTTGTGCAGACGCCACCGATTCGGACTCATGTTCAAGTTGTTGCGACGGCCTTGGCGACAATTACGGTATGTCCATGTATTCGAGTTCCGGTGATAGCGCGACTTGTGGCTGCGTCTGGAACGGAGAGTAAGCTTTCGTCGGGGAGTGGCCGGTTCATGCTTATGGTTTAAATCGGCTACTCACTAAGCTTGAGGTCCTTCGTCATTTCCTACTTATCGATGCCTGAAAACGAGCCCTGGAGGACCCCAAATCCTGCAGGGGTTCGTCCAACAACAAGCGGACTGACGCAGTCGAAGGGCTTTCTTAGTACTTAGGCTTTTCTTAAAGCCGTTATGATTCAAAAAAACTTAATCATTTCAACATTTAATACCTCCCTAGCCATTCCCTAAAAATCCCGTTATCACCTCCAATCAATTGTTTTTCGGGAGCACCACATGACGCAAACAACCTCAGAAAACCCACTCTTCGATCACCACGCTCACCCGCGCTTTGAAGAGATTACACCAGCCCATTCTGCGGAGGCGGTACCGGTTCTTTTAGAAAAAGCGAAGAAAGACTTCGCCGCATTTGAAGCCGATATCGAGCCCACCTGGGATGGCATTTTTGAGCGCCAGAGAAATCTCTTAGAGCCAGTTGGGTTTGCTTGGCACATCACTGGGCACTTGATGAGTGTGCGTAATAGCGATGAGCTGCGTAAGGTGTACGAAGAGCTGCAGCCATCTGTGGTGGAGTTCTTTACTTCACTTGGTCAAAGCGAAGCAGTGTACAAAGCCCTTGAAACGATGGTGGCATCCGAAGGCTGGGCAAGCGTTGAGCCGGCGAAGAAACGACTGGTCGAAAAAGAACTCCTGGGCATGAAGCTCTCGGGCATTTCGTTAGAGGGCGAGGCTAAAGAACGCTTTAATGCCATTCAAAAAGATTTGGCGGAGCTAGCGACGAGCTTTTCCAATACCGTGCTTGATAGCCGTAGAGCCTATGAATTGATTCTTACGGATAAGGCCGATGTTGAAGGGTTTCCTGCAACGCTTCTGGAAATGACAGCCGCCTCGGCTAAAGCAAATGGACATGACGCCGCAACAGCAGACGCAGGACCATGGCGGATAACCCTCGACTATCCAGTGTCGGGTCCTTTTATGATGCATTGTAAGAACCGCAAGCTTCGCGAGACCGTCTACCGTGTGATGATTTCAGTTGCCTCCACTGGAGAGCTGGACAACCAGCCACGGATCGACAGTATTTTGAAGCTGCGGCGCGAGAAAGCTAAGCTATTGGGTTACAGCTCTCATGCGGAAATCTCACTGGCTACCAAAATGGCTGAGGATGTAGCGGCGGTAGATAAGCTCACTGAAGAGCTACGAGCAACCGCTAAACCAAAGGCTGAAGAAGACCACAAGGCATTGGTTGCCTTTGCACGCAAAGCCACAGGTGATGAAAGCCTCGAGCTTACCAACTGGGACGTTGGCTTTTGGGCCGAGCGAATGCGTGAGAAGGAATACAACCTCTCCGATGAAGAGCTGCGGCCTTTCTTCCCGTTCCCTAAAGTGCTGGAAGGGTTATTTGCTATCAGTAAGCGTCTTTTTGATATCGATGTGGTTGCGGCCGATGGTGATGTGCAGGTGTGGAATAAAGATGTTCGTTACTTCAAAATCCGGAACGCCAAGGGCGATGACATCGCGGACTTTTATCTCGACCCATATTCTCGGCCGGCGGATAAGCGCGGCGGAGCATGGATGAACAACCTCTTTGGCCGTGCACCGATGCAAGATGGAAGCATCCGGTTACCAACAGCAATTTTAGCTTGTAACCAGACCCCTCCAGCTGGCGGTCGCCCATCACTGATGAGTCACCGTGAAGTGGAAACACTATTTCATGAGTTTGGTCATGGGTTGCAGCACATGCTCACCACTGTTGATATTGCTCAGGCAGCCGGTATCGAGAGTGTAGAGTGGGACGCTGTGGAGCTGCCCAGCCAGTTTATGGAGAACTGGACCTACCACGAAGAAACAGTGATGGGTTTCTCGAAGCATTTTGAGACAGATGAACCGTTGCCTAAAGATTTATTCGACCGCCTCCTGGCTGCAAAGAATTACCGAGCAGGTTCGGGTATGCTGCGTCAGATTTATTTTGGTCACCTCGATATGGAACTTCATCACCGGTACGACCCGGAAGGGGAAGAGACGGTGGTTCAGGTTAAGAAGCGCGTAGTGGACCAGTCCACAGTGCTTGCGCCTTTGCCAGAAGACCATTTTGAGTGTGCGTTTGGGCATATCTTTGCAGGTGGTTATTCGGCTGGTTATTACAGCTACAAGTGGGCTGAAGTACTTTCAGCGGATGCATTTGCAGCGTTTGAAGATGCCGGGCTTGAAGACGATGCGGCCATTAAGACCATGGGTAACAAGTTCCGCGACACAGTGTTGGCCCAAGGCGGCAGCCGTCACCCAATGGATGTATTCCTCGATTTTCGCGGCCGTGAGCCGTCGACTGAGGCGCTCAAGCGTCATAACGGATTGCTTTAAACGCTCTCGTCCAACAAGGAGTTTCACATGTCTGGAAAAATAGAAGCACGCTTAAAAGAGCTTGGAATTGAATTGCCACCTCCTGCCAAGCCTGCGGCCAATTATGTGCCAACGGTTCGTACAGGCAACCTCGTTTATGTTGCGGGGCAGGTGCCCATGGTTGAGGGTAAGTTTGAATACCAGGGTAAGCTTGGCAAAGACTATACTGTGGAAGAAGGTCAGGCCTGTGCTCGGCTGGTGGCCACCAACGTAATTGCGCAGCTTAAAGAAGCTTGCGGGGGCGACTTGGACCGAGTTCGTCAAGCGGTGAAGCTTAATGGTTTTGTTAACTGCACACCTGACTTCGTAGAGCAGCCTCATGTCATCAACGGGGCTTCAGAGCTTATGATTGAAGTGTTTGGTGAGATTGGGCGTCATGCACGCTCAGCGGTTGGGGTCGCCAATCTGCCATTTGGCGTGGCGGTGGAAATCGACGGCGTGTTTGAGATTGAGTAGGCTTGCTTAGAGCTGAGCTGTGGCAATACGGCCCAGTCGGCGGGTCAGTCGTGGGATGAGTGACCATGCCCATTGCTGCATCGGCTCACCGATAGGCGGTTGCCCGAATGTGGATTGCGTTAGGAAAAAGGCTTTGGCCATTCCAGCTGATTGTTCTGCGCAGATCTTAGCCTCCTGTTTGGCCTCCTCGGAGTCACCGCTCTCAAAAAGTGCCAGGACATAGAGAGCCCGCCGGCAGAAGAGCTGGCTTGTAAGAAGTGCTTGATGCCAATTTGAGAGTAGGGGCCGGTTTCGCTCCGCCTCTTCTAAAACCCAAACATACGAACGTTGCATGAGCAAAGTCTCTTTGGACATATTGGCTTGATGCCACCTGTTATGCACCAGTGTAGAGTCAAGCCAGTGTATTTGCCCGCCATTTATGGCAATGCGTAGCCAAAAATCCCAGTCTTCGCACCCGTAAACAGGGAGCCGTGTAGAAGAGGCTTCCTTAAAGAGGCCGACATTTTCTATGGCACTCTTCCTCGTGAGAGCAGCGTTGACCAAGATGTAGTTGCGGGTCAATAAGGTTGCCAGGGCACTTCCCAACGGTGGTGGGTATTCCGTTGGAACTGGGCCGTGAGTATCGAAGTATTGTCCGGATCCGCAAACCATATCGCATGCTGGGTGGGCGGCGAGATAGGCTAGCTGAGTCTCAAGTTTGTGTGGAAGCAGTTTATCGTCGGCATCAAGGAATTGAATAAACTCACCCTGGGCAAGTTCTAGCCCTGTATTACGCGCTGCGGAGAGCCCCTGGGAAATGGGCTTATGAACCACATGAACTCTGCTTTCAGCTTCGTTTATAATATCTGCAAGATGACCGGTTTCATCGTCTGACCCATCGTTGATGATGATAGCTTCCCAGTTTGAGAAAGTCTGATTTTGGAGGGATTCAACTGCCTCTTGTATAAAGGCAGCAGCGTTGCGAGCCGGGATAATGACGGTGATGCTTACCATGGGCTTAGGGGCCTAGCTGGCTTTCTTATTTGCGGCAATATCCTCACGATACACCTTGAGAACGTCCTTTGGAACGCCGTCGGCACGAAGCTCGCCTTTACGTAGATAGATGAGGCGGCTGCAGTATTGCTGAACCATATTTAAGTCGTGTGATGCGATGACGATTGTTTTTCCGGAATTAAAAAAGCCATCCATACGAGTTTTGCATTTTTGTCTGAAGCTCTCATCACCAACTGCAAAAACTTCATCCAGGAGTAATATATCGGGGTCTACATCCGATGCCACGGCAAACCCTAAGCGAGTGCGCATACCGGAAGAGTAATTCCGAAGGGGAACATCAATGAAGTCTTCAAGTTCTGAGAACTTTACAATGCTCTTGAATTTGGCTTCCATTTGCTTGCGGCTAAAACCCATGATGGCGCCGTTAAGGAAGATATTCTCTCGACCCGTTAGCTTGTTATTAAAACCTGCTCCAAGCTCGATGAGCGGGGTAACACGCCCTGTGGTATGAATGGTGCCCTCGGCCGGTGGAAGCACTCCGGCGATGGCTTTCATAAGCGTGCTCTTACCTGAACCATTGAAACCCACGAGCCCCACACACTCGCCTTGGGGAATCGTGAGGTTTATCTCTTTAAGAGCCCAGAAGTCGGTATAGCCTGCTCCGCGAAAGAGACCAACGAATGCGTCTTTGAGCGTAACTATCTTCTCTTTGTACTGGCGATAACAAATACCAAGCCCTTGGCACTCGATGGCCATCGCATTTTTAGACGGTTCAATATCAAGCATAGAAGACAAACTTTTTCTGGTTTTTCATAAAGACGGTTGCACCGATTACCAGGATGAGGAGGCTGCTGGCGAATCCTATCAGCCAAACGTCTGCCGTGGGTATCTTCCCATAATAGAGGACGTCTCGAGCTGTAATAACGGGATAATATACTGGGTTGAGCTTTAGATACATGGCAGCCTGCTCACCGAATAGATCCGGCGGGTAAATCACAGGCGTCAGATAGAAAAGAGCTCTTAGGACCGCAGAGGTAAGGTGGGTAAAGTCTCGAAAGAAGACATTCAGAGTTGCCAGAAGAAGGGCGCTGCCAAGGGCCACGAGGTAGAGCATAAGCAGTGCAGGGACCAGCAAGAAAATGGTCGATGGGAGTCCTCCCGTACTTAGGAGTGCGACGATGATGTATGCGACCAAGGCAAAAAGAAGATTCACGAGATTCGAGGTGACCACCGCAACCGGGAAGACCACTTTGGGGACGTAGATTTTCTGCATCAAACTGCGTTGCTTGATGATGCTATTAAGCCCGGCTTCGATGGATTGAGAGAAGAATAGCCAGACGATGAGCCCCGAGAGCAAGAAGAGTGCGTAGTTGTCTTCTTCAACCCGGGCGACCCGAGAAAAGACCACCCACATGACGAGCATAAGTAGAAGTGGATTGAGAAGTGTCCAGAGGAAACCAAGAATACTGCCGCGGTAGCGTGTTTTCAGATTCAAGACGACTAAGTACTGCGTCAACTCACGATAATCATACAATTCTTTGAAAAGCTTAAACATTTGAGCCTTATTAGTTGATGCTCGTATGCAAGACCTGCATGGCTCTGTCAAGAGAGGACAAGGCTGTCTCAAAAGACTTGATGGTTCCTCCAGTAGAACTCGCATAGAGACGGTATGCTAATTCTATCTCTTTGATTTATCTATGCTTATTGCGGTCTGGGGTAGGAGGGAATCATGGCCTGGCCCAATATGCGTAAGATCGAGGTTTGAGGATATCCCAGCCAGCGCATGTGTCTTGGTCTTTTAGCGTTTAGCAGGCGTAATCTTGTGAACCCTTACTTTCGATTCCATAAAAGAGGTTGTTAATCATGGCCGTGACGAAGTTTATCGTTTGCGGACCAACATCTGTATGGGTTGAAATATTGGGATTCGAGAAGCGATAGAGCATGAGTGACCGATTATCGCGATGACTTGAAAGTAACTGGTCGATGTATTCATACTGCTCAGAGCTTGGCGACGTGATGACGTGAATAGGACTACGGGGCTCAACCTTGTTAAGCAAAGTTGAGAATACGGCTTCTTTGTAGCTGGGGAAATTCCCCTCAACGAAGTGCGCGTCTTTTTTCTCGTGAAGGTAGTATTTATCGGAGACGATTGGGTCCACAGCTACTGCAGCATAACCGCCGGTCACGCCATGATAGAAGGCACCCGTGGCACCCTTGGATGCGCCGTACAAAACGATATCGGAATTTTGAACACTGAGTTCTTTGGCAATGGCTTGAATGAGATTTTGTGTTTTACCGGTAAAATCTGAGTCGAAGTTACTGTTGAGGTAGAAGCTACCAAGTACCGAGCCAATATCGGCGATACGCAGAATATAGGTGTTTTTGGGGATGTACTTGGCGATTGTTGGAAAGTTCTTAAAGAACATTCTGCGGGAGATACTTGCGTTTAACGGGTAGTCGGCGATTGAGGAAAAGACCACAAGAAGGCGGGGTGCACCCACGTTAAGCGAAGGCTTCTCAATATTGTAAAACATACCGTTGCGGATCTGGAGCGAGTCGTCCTTGAAGAATTGAGCAAAGGTTGAGTGGTCAGAAAGCTGTTCGAAGCGGGAAACGCCATTGGCATGGTCGACGAGGAAGAATCCCTTATTCGACAGATGCGACACGAAACTTCTGACGTGTTCTGATGAACGGGCCAGCCCAAGCAGGTTGTGCTTTAAGCGTTGAGTCTCATCTACACCGACCTTTGACCTGTCGACCAGGACCGTCTGAGTTGGCAGTGCAAACTCAATGGGTTGCCGTATTTGTTCCGGAGAAAGGTGGAGCGTTGATGTTGAGTTGGTCACATAAGTCTCGTGTTGATGCTTCTAATTCTAGGGGTTACTTCTTGCGCTATATGAGAGCACTGGATGACTCTTTAAGCGGTTTACCCAATAGCTCCTCGATTACCGTGATGACCCGGCTCGATGCATTGCCATCGCAAGCACTCAAGAATTTAGCCGTGAATGTGGCATATCGCTCCTGATCGATTGATGCGCCTCGAAGTGCGCTCAAAAGCACGGGTGCCGACGGTTCCTCGATGATTGGGCAAGGCATCTCTTCTCGGTAATCCAGTCCAAATCCACGGTCGTGCTCGTAGCGGTCTATATCCTCGGCGTAACAAATCAGAGGCTTTTGAGCCAAGACCGCTTCAAATATAAGCGAAGAATAATCTGAAATGACGACATCGGCTGCAATGATTAGGCTGGCAGCACTGTAGTCTGAAAGATTTACGATTTTGCCTTGGCTCTTCGAAATCCCGCTTAAGTTGCCAGTGACGCCGCTGTTCTCAAGTAGACGAGGGTGTAGTTTGGTAATGAGCACTTCATCGTCGTGGAGACTTGCAGCGAGCTCTTCAAAGTTTAATTCAAGGTCCAGGCTGACCTTCTTGGACCAAACGCCTCTAAAGGTCGGAGCGTAAAAGTAGATTTTCTTGTTCTTAAACTCTGGATATTGGCTAAAGAATTCTTCTCTTCGTCTCGCCATCTCATCTTGGTCGAAATACAGGTCTGTCTTTGGAACGCCCGTTACTCGGACATGTTCAGCTTTGACGTCGTAGAATTTTGCATAGAGTCCTCTTACATGTTCGGAGGGCGCACAAATAACGTAATCATTTTTTATTTGGCGGTAACCCTTACTCGAGAAACTTTTGACCGCTCCAGCGGCGTGCCAAATCTCAACTCGTTTGGCTCCTGCTGAAAACTGGGTTTTCGCCGCACCGGCCCCGGAAACGATGACCTTTGCGCTACCGATTCGCAACTCTTTGGCTATGCCATACTCTAGGTTTTTTAGGAGGAACTTCCCTTGAACATGGTCCTGGAGCAAATCTTGGACATCTGTCAAATTAGGAATGTCGATACCGACGACTTCATCACTTCTCAGCTTCGAAGTCATGCGCGTCATCAGTTTGTTGTTTTTATAGGCGTGGTTGAAAAAATACTCGCTTGAGTCGATGAGTGATGTGACTAAGCCAACCTCGGCTACTCTCACCTTCTGCTTCTTCATGAATCTTAGAACCGCTCCAGCTTTCCAGGAACGAGATCCAACGAGCTCTTTATATTTCTTTTTATAGGTGTCCGAGTTGGGGAAGTATCTCCAAAAGATATTCTGCTCTAATATCTCGGAGAGACCCACGTCATATCTAAGTTGGTCGTCGACTGGCTCAAACGAAGTGAGTTTCGTTTTACCTTTCAGCTGTGCCGTCTCTATAATGACTTTTTCCCACTGGTCATAAATCGCGTCGGGAGAGTATTTCTTAGAAGCCTCTGTGGACTTTTCAGAGCAGGAGAGGCGAAGGTCGTCGTCATGAATAAGGGCAAGCAGTTGTTCAGCAAAAGAGTCGCTTGCCATACCGTTGGCGAGAAGTCCCGTCTCACCATCTATGATCATCTCATTGACGCCTGAGCATTCTGCGAATCCAACAGCGGGTAGACCGTGTGACATGGCCTCAATAAGTCCAAGCGGGCACCCCTCGAAACGAGATGGAATGCAGTATATCTGGGCTTGGGAATAAAGTTCTTCCGGTGTGTCGGTTTGACCATGAAAGATAACTTTGTCGGCGATTCCAAACTTTGCCGCCTGTTGGGCAAGAAACTTGCTTGAGGGTCCAGTGCCGACAATTCTGAGAGACCAGTCTGGGCATTCTTCGTGGATCGTGGCAAAGGCTCTTACGAGGCAGAGAAGATTTTTCTGATAATTCTCAACCCGGCCAACGCATATAAGCTCTTTCTTGCGATTGAGAAACGATTGGACTTGTTCAACCGGTTTACTTGGATGCGTGGGATTTTTAATGACCACAGTTTTGTCGTGAAGAAATGCAGGGAGGTCCTGCTTAAAGCTCTCGTTGAGAAGGTGAATTTTATCTGCTGCATTAAAAAGAATAAATCTGGTCTTGAGGCGTTCGTCGAAGTTACGACCTAGTTTCCACCATTTGTCGAGATAGTATTCTGGATTGTTGTGTTCCGAAATGAGGAGAGGGATGCCGGTTTTCCAGAGTGCGTTGGCAAAAATAGCTACAATAGAATTGGTTACCATGGGCAACACAACATCAGGATTATCTTTGGTGATGATGCTCTTGAGCAGTTTGATGGTCTTGTTGCTGTAGTTTTGGTTCACCGTGTAGCGAGTGACGCTTTCATCGAGTACCAACCGTTCGCTTTGGTAGCCGCCGGGATGCGATATGTAACTCACCTCGTGTCCGCGCTTGACCATTTCATTTGCCAATTCGACCGCAACCTTATCGATACCAGTCATTTGGCGGTTCAGTGAGACCGTAAACAAGCAAATGCGCATAAAGTGAACCCCTTGCTAAATTGAGAATTGGGCGTAAACCCCTTGCAGTCACGTGTCAACATCGATGGAGTCTAAAAAAAACGACTCAATAGTCGGCAGTTGTGAGGCGCCCGTGAGCTTGAAGCGCCTCGCCCCGCTCGATGTTTGGTTTTTTTTGGGTGGAGCGGTTGGGGGCCTTTTCAGGGTCTACGAATAACTTCCAGAAGGGCAGTCGTGGAAATGGATGGTGTACGCTCAAGGTAGACGACTTTGCAATATTCGTTCATATCGTCAAACCTGCCTTTCCAATCCTCACCCATGACCATGATATCCGCTGCTTGTTCTTGGATATACTGG
>JABJBS010000380.1 GCA_018668695.1 Deltaproteobacteria bacterium | reverse complement strand
CGGTCATTCTGCGCCCACCGCACGAAGGACAAAATCCCCGCCGCTTACATGAGAAAGCTACAAGATGGTTGTGCCGACACTTTGCGCACTCAAAGCGGGCAAATCCGTGGCTAAGAATTCCGCATCTGGAAAATGCCTGAAATTCTGCTCGAACAAATCCGGGAAGACAGCGCCCTGAGCTTTGAGCATGATGGGTGAAAGTTTCTAGATGGTTTTGAACAACTTGGTAGAGAAGAGTTTGGGATGGGTTTCGGCGTTGATAAGAGAGGCGAGGCATTCCCCTTTAAAGGCAAGATGCCTGCCAAAGATTTAATTGGGTTACTCACCGAAAAACCACGAGTTTTTAGAGCCGAGGTTATTATTAAGCCAAGCTCTTGCGACATTGGGATGCAAAAAGCGACACAAAGCAGTTCAATTGCGACAGCTTGTATTTGCTAATCGCGCATCAACACCAAAATCGATTTGAAAAATATAAAGAGAAGTTGTGGTACCGGTGGTCGGAATCGAACCGACACGATGTCACCATCAACGGATTTTGAATCCGTCGCGTCTACCAATTCCGCCACACCGGCCCATGAAAGGTGAGGCGTGTTTACCGGATCCATTTGGCATCTTCAAGCCTCCAGGGCGAAAATATGTACCTACACGCGCAGACTTGTTGGCCGGCGCCCCCGAAATTATACTTTCGCATTAGGGTGAGCTTCTCGCCCGGGGGAATTCAAATGGCCGTGTTCTTAATTTGTGGTCTCTTGCTCATCGCGGTGGCCCTGCTGGGCCGAGAGTGGTTTCTAAACCAGGAACGAAAGCGCCTGTTCGAGCTTTATAACCATTTATCGCGAGAATTGACCGATCAGAGGGTGCATTTGGGCCAATATGCCCAAGAACTCCATGTTTTGCGCCAGATTCTCATGGATTCCGGGACCATCAGCGAAGAAGACCTCATGCGCCTACACCTCCAGCTAATCCAGGACGCAAATCCCGCCCCTGCCCCGGCTCAGCCCTCTGCCATAGCCCCGCAAATCCCAGATCCACCGCGGCCTCCGGAGCCTTCTGTACTTCCCGGCGGTGAGCTAGCCAAGAATCGCACCCTTCACTAGCCGCAGCGCTTGCCCTGAAATCCAGCGAAGACTAAACTTCCCACATGAAACCTATTGTAGCGGCACTTACTGACGTTGGCCGAGTGCGGACCAACAACGAAGACGCCTTCTTCACGAGTGTGGAAGACGGCATTTATATCGTTTGCGACGGCATGGGCGGTCACAACGCCGGCGAAGTCGCCAGCCAGATGACATGCGAGGTTGTCGCGCGGGAACTCAAGTCTGAAAAAACCCAGGCTGCCCTCGCAAAATTCAGCGAATCCGGCAAAACAAAAGACAGCAAGAGCCTCCGTAAGCTCATGGAAGCAGCCATTACCACTGCCTGCCGTGAAGTATTCGGAAGCGCCTCGAAAGACTCCGAAAAAGCGGGCATGGGTACTACCTGCACCGTTGTACTCTTGGCAGACCACGGAAAAGGTATTCTTGGTCACGTTGGTGATTCACGGCTCTATGTGATGCGCCGAGACACCGTGCACCAGCTCTCTGAAGACCACACCTACGTAAACGAACTCGTCAAACGCGGAATCATCAACCGCAGCGAAGCCCAAGACCACCCACAAGGCAATGTGCTCTCTCGGGCTCTGGGTGTTCAACCATCCGTCGCCGTCGATACAATGATTTTCGATATCGATCCGGGCGACACATACATGCTCTGCTCCGACGGCGTCTATAACTACTACGGAGAACACAAAGAGCTGGCCGCGCCCCTAAGCAGCGCTAACCTCACCGGCGGTATCGAACAAATCGTTAAAACCGCTCTCGACCGTGGTGGCCACGACAATGCGACGGTTGTAGCCTTTCGTTTTTCAGACCAAGCCGAAGCCGATACTGCCACCGTGGCCGCAGAAGAACGAATCGCCATCCTCAAGCAGATTCCTGTCTTTAGCCACCTCAATTACAATGAGCTGGTGAAAGTACTAGGACTCACCCAAATCGATAAATTCGAGGCAGGCGTTGAGCTCATCAGTGAAGGCCAAGCCGGGGAAGAGATGTATGTGGTTCTGTCTGGAGACACAGAGATTCTCAAAGGTGGAAAAGTGATTACCACCCTACCTGCCGGGGTCCACCTGGGTGAAATGGCCATGGTCGATAACGCACCTCGTTCGGCAACGGCTCGCGCTAAAAATGACTGCAACGTGCTAACGATGAAGCGAGGAGAGTTTTTCTCCATTGTTCGAAGCGAACCTGTGATTGCTACCAAGCTTCTGTGGAGCCTGGTTCAGGTGCTCAGTGGCCGTTTGCGAGATACCAACGAAGCACTTCAAGGAGCTCGTAAAGAGCTTGCGGGGGACGAGCACACCGGATCGTTCGAGATTCTCTTCGACGATGGAGACACCTAAGTCGTGACTGGCATTGAAGACGAAAAGACCCGAATCTCGATACCGGCTCCTCTCCAGACGGGGCCAAAGAACTCGAGCCTCGTTCAGATTTACGGGCCGAATCTTGGACAGCGTTACATTATCGACCAACCCACTCTTTCTCTGGGCCGCGACGAGAGCAACGACATCGTCCTCGCCGATGAGAATGTTTCCCGCCATCATGCCGAAATCATCATGGGCGATGAAATTACCCTGGTCGACCAAGAGAGCACCAATGGTAGCCGCGTCAACGATGACGAGATTCGTAAAGCCGTCCTTGCCAACGGCGACCTGATTCAAATTGGCTCATTTATTCTCAAATACATCAGCAGCGGTAATGCTGAGGCCATCTTTCACGAAACCATTTACAACATGACCATTACCGATGGTCTCACCGAAGTGGCCAATCGCAGAAAGCTCGAAGAATTCCTCGAGCGTGAACTCGCCGGCGCCATTCGTCACAAACGCCCTCTATCAGTCGCAGTCATCGATGCTGACCATTTTAAAGCGGTCAACGACAACTTTGGGCACATCGCTGGAGACTATGTCTTACGCCGCCTCGCCCACGTGATCCAAGGCGTGATTCGCAAAGATGAGCTTCTCGCACGCTATGGCGGTGAAGAATTCGTCATCGTCATGCCCGAGAGTACACTCCAGCAAGCGTCTGTCTTGGCCGAAAAAGTCCGTAAACTGATCGAAGAAACGAAATTTCACTTCGAAGAACACACCATTCCGGTGACTGTTTCCGTTGGTGTTGCCAACCACTATTCCAAGCTTCAAGACGTGGATGCCTTCATAAAGGCCGCAGATGAGGCACTTTATCGTGCAAAAGAGACCGGTCGAAACCGAGTTTGTAACCACGAACCGAAATAACGCCTCGCGTCATGCGCATCCGGGTTTACGAACCCTGTCACACCCGTTATAAATTCGCCCACATCCCCACACAGGACGTCGGGGAAACCACACGCAACTAACTGGAGAGTTGAATGAAATCGTTTATTGGATGGCTGATTGTACTCGGAGTCATCATTGCTGGAGGCGTTATGGGCCTCAATGACTATCGCGAAAGAAACCGAGAATTTAGCTACAACCTAGAGCTAAACAAACTTCAATCAGCTTTCGAACGACAGTCGGCTGGCCTCCACCTTTTGGGACCAGAAAAGTATCAAGCTGAAATTGGCATCCACCTAGAGCGCTATTTCCGCGACATGCGTAAGCTTGGCAAGGAATACCCAGAGCATCAAGATTTCGAGCGTGAATTTAAGTACGGCGAAGCCAAGGTTGAAAAGGGTCATATGAACCCTGGTCAAAAGCAGGCACGTGACGAACGTATCCAGCTTACAATTGATCTGATGAACAAGATGCGCCAAGGGCACTATCGCCCACTCTTTAGCCAAGCTAACAACGGCTTTCGTTTCGATATCCATGACATCGGACCTGCCAAAGTAGACGGCCAAGACGCTATCAAGATGGCTTACATCCACTGGGGTGCATTTGGTCCCGTCGATTATCAGATGATTGAAGGTACTTTCACCACTCCTCAAGTGAAGGGTGAAGCTGTTCAAATCTCTAAGCTCGAAGGCGCAGCACAGCCTCCAACTCTTCAAATTAAGCCACAGCGCTGGGTTCGTGAATTCATGCCTGGCCTTGAAGTTGGCTATTACCTCTTCCCACGCTTCCCGCGTCAGGCAGAAGGCATCAAGCTTCGCTTCGATTTCACTCAGCGTACAATCGGCGGCAGCATCGTTCCTGTTGTGATTGATTTCCCTGAAATGAAAATCGCAGACGCTTGGAAGATTGAAGAAGGTAAAGAATGGAAAGCTGAAGAGCGCTTCGCAAGTGACGAAGAACTTGAAGCTCTCGGTGCAAAGCCACAGGTTAGCACCAAGTAAGCACTTCTATAAGAAGCTATTGAAAAGGCACTCGGGCGGTTAACGTCTGGGTGCCTTTTTTTTTGCCTTGAAGCCACCAGGCTCAAGCATAGAAACCTGCCCGTTCAAGCTCCTGCCGCCTGTGTTTAAAACCTATCCTAATTCTTTAATAACTAGCGAACTGCTTCGAGAACACGAGACATTCTCTTCTGAAGCTGACCCAGTTTACGAGAGACTCTGTCGAGGTCTCCACGAGTGGCCAGACCCACTGCACCAAGCAATCGCGTGCGGTGCTCATCCAATACTCTACGCCCACCACGGACGGAATGAAGGGCTGTGAGTAAAGCCTCATCTGCCTTCTCATCGCCTTTGGTCAGGCCCGACACTGCTCGCTCGCCTAAGCGAACTGCCCTGTCTTGTAACGATTTGAAGAGATTCTCAGCCATGTCGGCCTCATCACAGAATCGCACCTGGAAGTACAGCCAGAAAGAGCGGAAACCATAAAAAAAGGCCCGGCCCCTACAAATGCAGGAGCCGGGCCTTTTCCCTAATTATTTCAGTAGCTTTACTTAGCTGGCGCTACCGCAGCTAGAGTGAAACGCTCTACTTTGTAGCTCGCCTTGCCCGCTTTGATAGTCATAACAGCAGCCATACCCGTAGATTCGGTGCCGTCATTCATTGGCCAGCGGATTGAATCAACTGGGCCTGGGTTCAAGTAAAGAGCTGGGTGCTCAGCGCCAACAGCAAGCTTCGCGCCTGCGAGGTCGGTTGCTCTACCGCCCGCTTCATGAATGTTGCCGAAGATACCGAATGGGATGTTGGTATTCTTAAAGAGTGGCAAAAGTGCGTCGTGGCCAACATTGTTACCCTGTGAAGTGTAATCCAATGCATCTTTGCCAACCTGTTGAGGTCCGCCGTGAGAAACGAGGAGGCCTGGTGAATTAAGACCCGCTACGATGGTCTCAAGCTCTTTGATGTCGCCATCGAAGTATCGGCAACCATCTTCTGCGTGGAGGTAGTCGGGGTTGAAGTAACCAGGAAGGCTAACGAGGTCTACAGCAGGAGTATCTACACGACGTACCTGATTGAGGTTAAATACGTGTGGGTACTTGATGCTAGCAGCGGCAACAGCCTTGTTGAAGACTGTCTTGCTTTCGCGGTTACCGATAACGATGAATACAGGCACTTTCGGCGCTGCCAATACATCGAGAACAGCCGTAATGTGCTCTTCTGTTTCGCCGCTGTCACCAGCTACAACAATGGCATCAACCTTTTCAGCTGTGAAGAAAGTCACTGCCTTCTTGAGGTTCGCGATGTTTTCATCTGCCCCGTCTTTGATATCAGTAATAGCACCAAGAACGATACCATCGGCGTTTGCGCCTTCTTTCCAGGTTACAGTCGAGCCGTTGCGCTCCCACTTACCATTGGCAGTTTCAACGAGCTGAGGTGCGCCCTCGCCCGCTGCGCCAACACATGCTGGGTCTGCTTTGGTTTGAGCGGCTGCTTGAGCAGGCTCAGCTTTTGCTGGCTCAGCTACGGCTTCAGCTTTTTTGGCTGGTGCAGGTGCTTCCGTTTTACTTTGGCAAGCTGCCAATGCGCCAATCAGGCCGAGAGAGATAAATAGCGAACGAGATTTCATTTAGACGTCCCTGTGAGAGTCGAAAGGTATAGCAAGGCGAGTGACCGTAGCACTTGTGGTAGAGGTCATCAACGGACGCTGAGTGAGAAAAACAAACTTATCTTGGATTTTGCGCGGAAGGCTTGGTGCCCTCATCTAGCATTCGACGCGCTGCGTTCTGAACCCGCGGCGATGGGTGGCCACTTGCCAAAGTAACCAAGAATGCCTCAGCCATTTTCCCACCAATACCACCAACCGCATAAACCACTTGTACCACAAAGGCTTCATCTTTAAGGCGCGTGGTCGCGATCATGGCCTTAACGCCCTTATCATTGCCAATCTGGGCCAAGGCCCCAATCAACCTCAATAAAACACCGTCATCTTCTTCAACCTTGAGCATTTCAACGAGAACATCCACGGCATCCAATGCCCTCGTTTCCCCAAGGCGATTCACTAAAAACAGGCGCTGCCGCTTATCTTCCGTATTTTGCAGGGCCTCAATCAGCTGGCTTGATGTCCATGAGATGCGTTCTCGTCTCCAAAGCACATGCGCCCAGCCATCCCGAAATCCATGCTGAACCGAGCCGACGAGCCGATGCGGCTCCTTGCCCAGACCCATTGCCTCCAAAGGTGGCTCACCACTCTCGGGAATGAGCCTCACTAAGACTTCACGGTGCTGCTCGCCCTTGAACTCCACCACATCCCCGACGCGTAGCTCCAAGGCGTGGCCTTCTTCACCAATATCGTCGGGAGACCAGTTTACAAGCTTGTCTTGACCGAGTTCGCTTTCTACCATGGCCCGGATAGCCTCACGCATGGCAGTATCGCGATCGAAGTGAGCGGGAGCATTCACCAGCACTTTATTGAGTTGTATTCGCGGGCCGAGGTAGCCACTGTTCCAAAGATAGGCAAATAGTGTTGCAACGACCACTAGCAGCAAAGCTGGTATCGCTGCTTTCTGCATTTACATTCCCACCAAAAGCCGGTCTCCAAAGACCGTCGCCAAGCCCGCGTCGAGGATCTTTCTGCGTTGCGAGAAAATATCGTATTCCAAGCGGTGGTACGTAAAAAGCCTCGTTTCGGTGTCGTAGAT
>JABJBS010000379.1 GCA_018668695.1 Deltaproteobacteria bacterium | reverse complement strand
CTTGACCAGTTGACTGGTACGATGATGTTCAAGATGAGCCTTGGAGAGCGGGTTTTTACCGCGGCCCAGGTGGTTGATCCAATGGTGGGTCGCGTATTCGGCAAAGGTCCAAAATAGAATACCACAGCTAAGGGCGATCAATAGGTTCAACATAGAACGTGTCCTTTGGGGAAGGGTTGGCGAACCTACTAACGCTAAGAAAGGTGTTTCGACCAGAGCATGAACAACCTTTTCCTCACCCAATTATCAACGGGTGTATCTGCTTGCGTAATTCGCACAGTCCTTAAAGCTCGATTAAAGATACCGTGGATGTAATACAGGCTGTTCTTAACCATATTGATAATCTAAAGAATTCCTACCTTTCTATACGAACCACTGCTTGCAGCTCAATCAGCGCTCATCATTTCGGGCATGGCGCGCTCGCTCGAAACACCACCAATGAATTCGACGCATGAAAAGAGGTTTGCGAACTCACAGATGATGACGCCAATAGATTGTTATAAAGGCTTGGTCACAAATCGTTGATGCAGGCCTATCTCAACACGAATTACAAAACACCTATTAGCTTCGTTAATCACCACCACCAATAGCTGGCGTGGTAATCCGTGCAATCACGCCCTGGGCATGCTACATTGTTTTGCAAAAAACGGGCACTTGCAACTTAGAACACGCCAAGCCCGTGAATTCCCACATTCAGTATATCTAAAACCGGAGAGATTCGTATGACGCGTAATATACTCGCACTCATCGCTGGTTATGCCACCGGGTCAAGCCTCAATATGGGAATCATTCAATTGAATATGCATGTGCTCTACCCCATGCCACCTGGAATGAATATGAGCGACCCCGTTCAATTCAATCAATACATAGGGACACTGCCTACGCTCGCGTTTGTCGTGGTTATATTAGCTCATCTTAGCCAAGCGTTTGTAGGTGGCTGGGTTGCCGCTCGTCTTTCCCACTCACATCCCTTTCGATTGGCCCTTTTTATTGGTGCCTTATCCCTTGCGGGAGGTATCGCAGCCATGTCGATGATTGAGGGCCCTGCGTGGCTCATTGTTGAACTCCCCTTATACATCGCGGTAGCCTGGGTAGCCGGGCGTCTAGAAGAGGGCCGCAGGCAGCAAGCCAGCTGAAACAATTTTTTAGCGCGAGGTTAAACCCTTGGCTTACGATAAGTAGGTTTTAATGCCACGCCAATTAGTAATCATACTCATCATATTGATGGCTCTTAGCTCTACTGCTCAAGCAGACACAGGCGACATCGTAGTCACGGTTGAAAACTTGAGGAATCTAAATCAGGGAGAGCTACAAATCGCTCTCTTTGAAAAAATGGACCGAGTAGAGATGGACTTCACCAAAGCCCTCAGAGTTCAATCGGTTAGAGTGACCAGCGCGAAGCTAAGCGTCACCTTTAGCGCACTTCCCTACGGCGACTACGCCATAGGAGTTCTTCACGACTTAAACAAAGACAAAAAGATGGAGACCAACTGGATTGGCATGCCCAAGGAGGACCTTGCTGTTTCTAATAATGCAAAAGGCGGCCCGATGGGCGGACCTAAATGGGACAAGGCAAAGTTCACCCTCAATACGAAGAAATTAATACTCGCACCGATTGTTATAAGCCATATGTAGCAACCAAGTCGCTAACGACGCCAGCTGATTAGGACGGCATCGTCGTGAGGATAGGTTCCCCACCCTTCTCAACCGCCTTCTTAAACGCCTCACGGCTCTCCACACGCTTAAGCCAACCCGACGTATTTGGACGGTCCGGAAGCATCCCAGCTCGAGCAAAACTCGCTTGTATCGGGTAAGACATCTGAATGTCGGCAGCACTGAATTCCTCGCCAGCAAAATAGGCTCGATGAGACAGGGCCGTTTCAATCCAGCCAAAATGCGCGGTTAATTCTCCATCAGTAAACGTAGCATCAACCTTGGACGCGATGGCTCTTAGGAGAGGCTTTATGAAAAAAGGAACAGGGGCACTTCGTATACCAGTGGTAAGCAGCTTAACCATGAGCGGCGTCATCGCCGACCCCTCCGCGTAATGCAGCCAATAATTATAGTCGACTCGTGCATCATCATTGGGTGCTCCGAGCTTTCCTTCTCTCTGCGTCAGGTACGTCATGATTGCACCAGACTCCGCCAAAATCTTCCCATCAATTTCCAGTAAAGGTGAGCGGCCCAGTGGATGAATCGCCTTTAAACTATCGGGAGCGCGTATGGTTTTTGGATCACGCTTATAAACCACCAGTTCATAGGGGAGTTCAAGTTCCTCAAGCAGCCATAAAAGCCTCGTGGAGCGGGATGTTTCTAGATGATGAAGTTTAATCATAAACTGATTCCTTTGAACGCACGAGACGACCGAGAAGAGACAACGGCGACGAACGCTATGCCCTTAGGACAAGCGTGCAACCGTATCATGATACTCACGTACCAAGTCTTCAACAATCTCCGCAACAGGCTTAACCTCATGGATCAGAGCTGAACCCTGACCGGCACTCCAAATACTCTTCCAACGCTTACCGGTGTCGCCCGCGATGCCAGGTTCGAAATCCTTGTGGCTCGGAACAGTTTTCTTAAAGAAGTTTGCCGGTGTACCACTCACCTCGTCCGTGTACACAATGTCCTCAGGCACGGCATCCACAACCATTTGCTTGTAGGCGTCCTCAGCCTGGCACTCTTTGGAAGCGATGAAGCGAGTTCCCATGTACGCAAGCTCCGCGCCAAGAGCCAGAGATGCAGCAACTTGCTGACCCGTGCTGATACATCCCGCAGCAATCACCGGCACATCGAGGTTGTCGCGCAGATAAGGAATCAGCGCATAAGGTGAAATTCCGCCAGCGTGGCCCCCTGCCCCGGAAGAAACACCAATGATAGCGTCGACGCCGGCTGCCGCTGCCTTTTTTGCATGTTGCAAATTGACAACATCGTGAAAAACAATAGAACCAGCCTTCGCTGCCCGCTTTACATATTCGGTAGGGTTGCCATAACTGGTAATCAACACAGGCACCTCGAACTCCTCAATGAGTTGCATATCACTCTCACGACGTTCAGGCTCAGTGAGTCCTATTGTGAGATTGAGTCCAAAGGGCTTATCAGTACGTTGCCGAATCCATTCAACATCGGCTCTTAAATCTTCAGGAGTTCGGCCATTCAATGTTGGCATCGTTCCCAAAATACCCGCTTCGGCCGCCGCGACAATCATTTCTTTATTAGAGATGATAAACATGGGTGCACAAACAATCGGATACTTGAGACCAAGCTTTTTAGACAATGCTGTTTCCAAAGGCATAACGAAAAACTCCTAAGTTTAAGACCTCTGCGGTATACTCGATAACCCTAAAGATGTCGTTAGATTCTCGGGCGAATTTAAGTTTGACCAACTTTCACTACACTGTCCAAACTCAGGCCATACCATTTAAGGCTTCCCAGAATACGTTTTTGTAGATCCACTACACACGTCAGGAGCCCTTTAAAGTGGGTGTAGTCCAAGAATGTCTGGCATTTACTGTGGAAAACTCACGAGCCAAGAGGTCAGCCTAAAACCTGCAAACGCCTGATATAACGAATCCTAATGGTTTTGTAATCTTACCTTGCCGTCCTAAACTCAGTCGTTTTCCGTCATGAACCTAACGAACTGGCTCAAACCATTTCAAATCACCTATCGGTACCCTTAATGACGGTTGTGTGGCGTCAGAAATAAGAAAACTATCCTACCATGTCGTACTTTTAAACCGAGAAAAAGTCCGCATCCTGGCACAAAATCATCATACATATTCGCCGCGTTTTAACTATGCCTCTTTCTACCCCGTTCGGCAGTAGGCGCCTATCAGCCAATGGTTATCGATCAAGCCATGGATTCAAGAGACTTGGTGTGGCCAATCGCGAACTCATCGAGATTACCACTAGGTCCAAAACCTTGAGCGATGCTGAAGGTGTTCGAATCGAAATCAATGATAGTGGTGATGGTGTTCCTGAGGAGGTGCGTGATTAACTGACAGTGAACCAGGAAACTAAGCTGGGTAGCCTAAGGTTTCATTTTTTGGCTACCCACAGATAAAGTTTTGACTGTTGATTTACGAGAAACCATAAGCGTCGAGCTATAGCCTTTGAAACGCTGGCACCTTAAAGCGCACTAATAACCACGTAGCTGAACGGCTTTCCACCCAACATAACTATGACTACATCCGTTATATCCGTTCGAGGCCTATCCCTGTTCGTAACCCGAAAATATGAGCATCGCCTGAAATTTCCGCTAAGCCCGAGGTTCCCTGTAGAAAAGCGCTGGCCAGACCTCTCTCAGGAAACAAAAATACCGAACATTATCAACCACTTAAGGAGACCAGCAACCTCTTAAACTATTCAGGGTCTCCATTCAGACTTCTACATCCGATAAGATTCCAAGAGATTGTTCGAACGGAAACCTAGCCATGGAAGCAAGTGCTCTCACCAAAATTGCTCCTCCTCTCATACTGGGCCTGATGATGCTCGGCATGGGAATGTCTATGGTGAAAGACGACTTTAAACGCGTAATGCAAGAGCCTAAGGCGATTGCCGTGGGCATGTTGGGTCAGCTAATCGTGTTGCCCGCCGTTGCTTTTCTCCTTTGTTATTTAAGCAATGCCCGACCGGAGATTTGTGTTGGAGTCATGATTGTCGCTGCTTGCCCGGGTGGCCCTGGTTCCAACTTGGTCGTTCATTTATGCAAAGGTGACACTGCTCTCTCTGTAAGCCTTACCGCTTTGAGTAGTCTGGTTACCGGGCTAACTATTCCAATTGTTACTCAAATTGCGACAAGCCACTTTATAGGTGAAGCGAGTCAACTAGAACCCGATATACTCGTAGAAATGGGCATCAAAGTCTGCATATTAACACTCCCTCCTGTTTTTCTCGGAATGTGGCTAAGAACAAAGAACCAACAGCTCGCCATCAAAGCTGAAAAGCCTGTAAAAGTTTCAGCGGTTATTTTCCTGGTCGTCCTGATCGCGGGCATCGCCTTTAAAGAACGCTCCAACCTCTTAAATCTACTTCAAGAGGCTGGTATCCTGGGCTGCATGTTGTGTGTCACAACGATGATACTAGGCTACAGTCTCGCTCGAGGCTTTAGGTTGAACCAAAGCCAAAGCATCTCCGTGATGATCGAAGTAGGAATTCAAAATGCTGCACTCGCCTTCTTGATTACAACAACCATGCTTGACAATACGGCCATGGCAATTCCAGCCGCCGTCTATTCTCCCGTAATGCTTACCACGTCAGGTCTTTTGATAGCCTGGTTTAATAGACGGTCAGATGGCGCAAGCCATTTGAGTCATAGCCGATAAGAG
>JABJBS010000378.1 GCA_018668695.1 Deltaproteobacteria bacterium | reverse complement strand
GGCGATTGAAGGTCAGGCCGCGCAGGTGGTTGGATTACTTGATGGAGAAAAGAAGTTAGGCAAGCTGGAGCAAAAGGCTCTCAACTGGGCCAGATTGACGCTTCTTCATAACGCTGAGTAAGCGATTCTCAAAAAGTAAGAAGCTTAGCTTGGCAACGCCGGAACCGTAAATCTTAACTCAGATATCCCCAGGGCTAGGTGTTCCGCTTACAGGATTTGCGGCGTTGTATAGCTATTTTCTCAACACAAAGGCCTTAAAATGAAGATTGTGTGGAGTTGACGAGATTCTCGGCCTGTTTTGGAAATTTAGCTTTCTTTTGTGATGACCTTTGGCTTGTACAATTCATTTGCCCGTGTTTGGTAGCTCTCATATCCATTCCCCAACTTCTTTTGCCCTAAAGCTCGAAGTTTGGTTAAACCAGGAGCCCCCAAAGTGTTTGAATCTACCAACTATCTATATCGAATTGCAGCCCAGACCTTATTTGCTTGCGTGCTTCTAGGCATGACCGCCTGCAGTGATGCAACCGTGTCCGATGAACCCGAACAAGTAACCCAAATAGAAGAGCAAGAGCCTTTGGCTTACACGCCCGAAGCCATGGGTGCCTGGAGCGTAGGTGTTACTGAGATTACGGGTGTGGGTCCGGATGGTGAGGATTCAGACTTACTGGTTTGGTATCCCTCGCAGGCTGATGACGGAGCTGACTACAGTTATTTAGGTGCATTCGCCAGTGGGGCCAAAGAGCTATCAACACCTGATTGTGCCGTTATGAGAAAAATGGTGGTTTATAGCCACGGCAACGGTGGCATAAATATGCAGGCTCCGTTTCTTACAGAGTACCTAGCAAGCCATGGTTATGTTGTGGTGGGCGTAAGTCATCTTGAGAATAATGTCCTGAATATGGTCGATGATGCCTTGGGCCGCGTGATTTTTAGGCGCCCAGTAGAAGTTTCTATGGCTTTCGATTCTGCGGTCGCTCAGCTGGGTGCAGTAGACGGCCTTCTGGCCGGTTGTGTTGATGAGGCAGATGGCTTCGGGGTGGTCGGTCATTCGTTTGGCGGCTATACGGCGCTTGTCGTCGCAGGCACATCCATCGACCCAGTGGTCACGCAAGAAATGTGTGACCTGGGGTACTCGTGGCTTTGTGACGGTGTGTCTCAGTGGGGAGCCGATAATCCCGGGAGTGTATTTACTTGGAACGACGAACGCGTCTGGGCAACGGCGCCCATGGCTCCATGTGGGTTTGAAGCGCTGGCCGGCGGCTTACAAGATATCACGGTACCAACATTGATTCTCGGTGGCGGCATGGACAGCACATGCAATATTGAATACCAAATTGATGCGATTTACTCCCGGCTCAAAACTCCAATCCGATACATGGGTGTGCTGCCGGAAGCCGGACACCAGGCATTTTCAAGTGTTTGTGAATTCGGGTTGGACTACGAAGACTGCGGGGCCCCTTTTGGTGACCGCGCCATGCTTCACAACAGAGTACGGGCTACGGTCTTATCCTTCTTTGGAAGCGCATCCGGTGATAAGCGATACAACCCTTGGCTTGTGGGTGTGGCCGGTGAGATGGAATGGACGCAGCCAGTAGAGGATTAGTCAAAAGGCCTGACTTGGGATGAGATCTTGAGAGCTTTTCGGGGAAATTGAGAGTCCATTTGGTAGCGTCCAAATGGGTTAAGTACGATACTCTAATTTCTAATCTTGCTTTTAAGATGAGTCTACATGTTGAGGCTTCGTATGAACCGGAATTGTTTTGGTACTCTATTATTGCCATTGATAGCCTTAGGACTTGTGGCCTGTAAGGAGCCTGTTTCTTCAGGGCCAGATGTTTTGCCCGAGCCTGAAGGTTACTGCGGAGTAGGGACTCTCTATGATTTCGAGACCAGCTTGTGTGTGCCGAACCTCTCAGGCGATTCAGAAATAGACTCCAACGGGCAGGTGATACCTGCTCAAGCCTTTGAAGAGGCAAAAATACAAGAAGGTAAGGATTCAATATTAGCCAGCTCCGGTACCACAATCACGAATGATATTTGCTCGCCTAATCTTAGTGCGACCGTGGAAGTTGGGCCCGGTAATACCATTGAATCGTTCGAATCTCTCTACACGCTCTCTATCAATGAATCCGACCGTCATTTCGCAACTCAGATGAAAAAGAAGGTTCCTATCGGAGCATCAGACCAGGTTGCCACGTCGGTGGAAGAAGTGAGCTTGAACCGCAATGCAGCATCGGAGTCTACTTCTTGGGGAAGCGTAGACGGAGCAGGTATTCATTTTGGATTCGAATGGCAATCCGACGATAACACAACTGCAAAGTTTCGGCCCCAAGGCATTGCTCAGTTTAGTACCGCATCGCATGATTGGTTATTGGTCAGTTGGTATTCGCGATGGCGAAATGAACGCGATTCAAACACTGATTTCGGCGTGCTGGCGGCCGGTAATGGCCCTCGGGTTTCACTGGTTCGGGTGACCGACACCACCGATGTTCGTTATCGGCATGTTATGTTGACTGATGAATACGGATCTCCTTGCGCGCTTGGAGGAGATGATTGCTTGGAGTCATTTCTAGGTGAAGTGCATGTGGGCGGAATTGCTTATCATCCGAATAATCAAGAATTCCATATTCCCGATTCGCACAACCCAGTGGAGCAGATTGACTCTGATGGTGTTTCAAAATGGTACTGGCCTATTCATGTATTTCCGCTGAGCGAAGTTTACGAGGTCAGCGACCCCTCTAAATATTTTGGATATGGCTATGTGTGGCGCCGGTCTCATAAATATTACGTCCCATTTAAGCCCTCATTTCTCTCATGGGATCCAGGCAGAGAAAGGTTATTGGGCGGCAGTTTCTTTCACTGTAAAAATAAAAATAGCTTGAATGCTTATTACCACAGCGATGCCGACCACTGTAAGAATCTACCAGAAATGCCCGAAGCTCCGAGTGGTATAGCTGCCAATGAGGGAGGGGAAATTATTCGAGATTACACGGACACTGCATTAACCTGGTACGTTCCGCCTTCTGAAGACGACAAAGAACACTTTGCCGATGGTGCGAAAAGGGTGCGAGATTACCGTACTTGCGGCCCGTTTTTTTCTGAGATGCAAGGGGTGGCTTCAAATGGAACCCATTTGTGGATTTCGACTTCCTATGCGGTCACACCAACAGGATCCCATATTCATTATGTTGAGTTCAATGACTCTGATTACGCCGATTGCGGCGAAAATGCTTATAATCCGTCGTGGAACGATGGCGATATAAAATGGGAACGCTGGAGCGGTACCGAGGATATGACCATCTCCGGTACTCAGGCAGGCAGCGATATATGGACGCTTACAGAGTTCAGTGGTTCTCGGCGCGTGGTTGTTCAAAAGGCGAGTGAGTTACCAGGGGAATGAGGGCCGTGTTTATTTGGGCTACCCGTTGGTTTTAGGAGCGAACCGCCTTTTAGGCTCAAAAAATCAGGAATACGTCGGTGTTTTCCTTGTCCATTCCAATAAAATCGTGATTTCTAGCCTGCTCTATACGACGCTTCATGGTGGGAGAATCCAATGCGTTCTGTTTTACTTGCGTGCGCTGTATTTGTTTTGGGGGTCACCTTGCCTGGTTGTCTCAAAACAACAGCTTATAAGCCTGTTCCTGCGCCGGCCGGGCCGTCGTGGGGGATTGAGCGTGACCGGCTTTCTCAGTCTACGATGACGAGTACCTCTTATCAGCAGGAAAGTGCTTACGATAACAAGGTCTACAATGTGTATGTTACGAAGATGAGCCAAACTTTGGGTGAGTCTTATGGCGCCCAAGGTACCTACGAGGCCATTGAGAAGATTTGTCCAGATCCAGGGAAGGGTAAATGCAAGGGTCTTAAATTACCTTATCGGCCCTTGAATGAGTTACCACGAAAATGAAAAACATTACCCTCATCGTTGTCTCGTTGTTCCTCGTCTTCAACTCTGGTTGTGCCAACATAGCATCTTGGAGACCGCACGGTCATACAGATTACCGCGCAGCCGACTTAACCACCTGGGATAAGAATAAAGCGTCTATGGCCAAGAGTGGTTCTTCTCGAGTCCTCGTGGTGGGACAAGTGAATGACCAGAGTATTCCGCCGTTGGGTGCACTCTATCAAGACGAAGGCTTTGCTGAGTCTCCCTTGGTCGAAGTGTATCACCTTGCAAAACCAGGCCAGCTAATTGCCGATGCATTGCCTAAGCAATTTAAGGCAGCTGGTCTCAGAGCGTATCGAGATGCCAGCGACCTTGGCGACGCCGTCAACGGCGAGGGAGTCTTTCCTAAGGGGCTTCTTGTTCTTCGACTTGATTTAATGTCTCTAACCTACGCCAGACACGTTGAAGGTTTTGACGCATTACTTGGAGACTATGAGGCTCATATTTATAGCGCGGACACGAACCAGAAGCTTTATTCTCTAAAGTCTAGTTTCAAAATAAAACTAGATTGGAATATCGAGGCGATGGTTTTGCCATTGGATGGATTCGAGGTCATGGCGAAAGCCCTGGTTGATGAATTGGTTCGGGACGAAGGCTTTTTAAATCAAATGAGAGGTTCGTGATGTTGAGATTTTTCTTTCTCACTTTGTTGACCATGATTTTTGTAGGTTGCGCCCATCCAAGAATGCAGTTGGTCGTGCCGGGTGATAAATATTATTTTCAACCCATCGTCCAAAATACGCAGGTTCAAGTTAAGCTCGGTGAAGTTGTAGACAAGCGCCCAAGTGAAGAGGTGAGTGGCCAAGACCTTAAAAAGCCTGCCGGAGGAAGTTTTCTTCTTCTCGGGTGGCGAGAATTTAGGCGGGGAACTAAGTATTACCCGGGGCGGTCAATAGGCCCCTCCTTAACGGAAGCTTTTAGAAGTCGTTTCAAAGATTCTCTTTCCCAATCTGGGTTACACAATCCTCAAGGTACGATGTCTTACAGGGTCGATGCTGAAATTCTGCATTACACAGGTATCAACTACGAGACTCATCAAGGCGTCGCAGTATTGCCCCTCTTTGGAACAAGTCGTGTACAGTTTTCGAAGGATTATGGCCTATGTGTGGTCCTGCTTAAAATTTACAACTCTAAAGGTGACTTAGTGGGAGAAACGCCAGTAAGTTATCGCCGCAGTGAAACAAATTTACGAGCAATGGATGTACCAAACTGGGATAGCCGTGAGAGCTCTTTGCAGTCTCTGATGGGCGTTACGATTGAAAAATCGATAAGGGCCATAGGCGGCCTACTTTTGGCAGATTTGTCCAAGCAGTCACCAAAATTGGTAAACAACTTTACCGGTCCGGTTCAAAATTTAGAGAAAGATAGGTTTTTCCTGGTTCATAGGGTTCTCAAAGACCGAAGCCGCACTGAGTTTGCGCGTATTCACAGCGAAACAGGGAAAGTTATCTCGCGGTATGAGGCTTACTATGTAGATGCAGGGGGGCTTCCGGGCCATTGGTATCTGAGTGCCCACACGGAACGTGGGTTCAGGCTACCGCGGACGGGCTATCGTGATATCGCAGCCAAGGTCGCACAGAGTTTTAATATCTCTCGCGTCGACGACATCATGCTTTATAGGTTTTATGGGATTCAAACGAATTAAGATACTCAGAGGTCAGTGTTTGAAGAGGCAGCCTCTGGTTACAAAGATTATGCGGAAATGGTCTTTAGGCTTTACCTAGAAGTGTCTCGGGGTTTTCTAGAAACTCTTTTAAGGTCCCAGAAGCCCGCAGGACATCCATTCCGTCGGCTAAGTAATGATCCACTGAAATCATCATCTGCAACATTGTTCTGACTGCGATTTCACCTTGGTAAACCACTGGCTTGTCGATGATATTAATCGGGAAAAAAGTGGTTTTGTATGCCGGCGCCGATACGCCAACCGCCGCTCCATTTCTTTGGAGGACGGAAGAGATAGCATAGGTGTTTCCTACCTTGCCGTTATAACCAGGCTGAGTGCGCATCATAAAGTGAATGATGGGGATGACCCAGCGAGGAATACGGTCAAGTTTGCTGAGCTGCTGAAACGCCTTGATCTCTTCAATGGGCTTCGTTTTGTAGTCTTTGATTCGATTGTGGATATCCTCAACCGATTGATTGGGGGCATCGTAAATGTTGAGGGGGAGGAGAGTGTGTTTACCCTCGGGGGTTTCTCTTTCCACCAGTAAACCGCAATTAATCTGTTCATAAACAACAACCCGTTTACCGAAAAGAGTGTGGTAGAGCCGGTTGTTAAAATGGGGGTGAATGGCGATTGCATCGGCGGTTGCTTTGGTTAGGTATGCCATAAATCCAATGGGGCGTCCTTGAGCCCGGCGCTCTTCAATCGCTTGCATGGTATCTGTGATATCGAACTCACAGTGAATGCTCACCGGACAGTTGAATTTCTTCATCCGGTTTAGCAGGTGGTAGATATACTCTCGGTTCTTATCGAGCCGTTTTAAGCTAAACATCGATGTCTCCGAATCAGCGGTTTAGTTTCAAAAAGATTGCCACGCTACGGTATATGAGCGCAAGTTTAGCGGTGCAGTGTAACTTGTCTCGTTTTGCGAATGCTGAGTGTGTTAGAAATAGAGTTTCGGCAAGATGATTCACGGCTTCGGGTAGCTCCGTCGTGGATGCGTAGAGCACTGGCGGAAATACCGATAAAATCGTTGGAGTGGAAGCAATGGAATAGCTCTCGGGGTCACCGGCGCTTGCCTACCACCTTGTAATTGTTGTGTTTTGTCCCTTCTTTGAGGTTTTTTCGATTCGGTGGGAATTGCCCTCGTTTTTGCTGCTATGATCGACCAAAGGATAGGCGATGACGTACAACAATTCAGAAAAAGTGTTCAGCAAGCTCGACGGGCGAAACGTGAATTACCGGTTCGATTTGGACAAGGATATTCCGTGGGAACAAAATAGCGTAGCGGGTGAGCACTTTGGTCCGAATTTCTGTGAAAAATTAGGCGTGAACTACCAAGGCCTGAAGAAGCATCCCGAGGCATTCGAACTCTTTCAATGGGCGGTGGGCATCGAGGTTTCCGAAGCCTTTTATATTCTCGAAAGTTATTTACTGGATTTCGTTGATGACGAGCATTCCTCTCTTGGACCGAATCGCAGTGCATTGCTTCTCTACCAAGAGGAAGTGAAACACATGGAACTCTTTCGCCGGTATGCAGATTTTCTTCGTGCCAGCAAGCCGGATTGGGTCGCCAAATTCGATGAGTTATTTACGGGGTACAAGCCTCACCCCTACACGAAAGACAACTATCCAAGCGCATCGGTCCAACACTATTTCTTTTGGATCAAGACACTTCTTTTTGAAGAATACACGGTTTACCTTTACCAAGAGCTGAAAGAGGAAGAGGGGATTTTACAACCGGTATGGCTGGCCGCACACGGTGCGCACGCCCGAGAAGAAAAACAACATATCATTACCGACGCAGCTCATTTGGACGCATTGGATATATCAAGCGTTGAAAAGCGAGCCTGCTCTCATGCCTTCTGGAGTAACTTCGAAGAGACCTTTAACGAGTTTCTTGGGATTGCGACGGCGAAAGCGATGGTCAGAAAGTATTTTCCAGTGGCCGCGCATTGTGTGCCCGACGTGAAGATGCTTGAACAACCCATTTTCCAAGATATCATTCACGACCGCTCCTATAAGCAAACGCTTCGTCATGCTCCTTATGTGGCCCCACGCCGAAAGCCTGCGGCATAGAGTTTGAGTTTACGCAATATTCTTTAGAAGCTCAGGGTACTCGGTGTAAATATAGCCTGCCATGGCCTCCACTGTATTCGACTCGGTAAGCATCTCGTGGCTGATGTAATCGCCCAATTTGTCTTCGAGGGTCGCGTGAATTTCCGCTGCCTGTAAAGACGTTCCACCAAGGCTTGCAAACTCCTCGGTTAATGTCACACGGTCGGCAGACACTTTAAGAATCGAAACCCATGTTTGTTGAACGAGGTTTTGAAGCTTGATGAGCTTATCTGAGTTCTCACTTACAGCCTGTTCGGTTTGGGGTGCATCGGAGCAGGAGGCATCCATTGTGTTGAGCGATGGAAGGTCGAGTTCAACTGGCCCCGTGTCTACTTGGTCATCAAATTCCCCTTGATTAAATCGCTCTTGAAGAACGTGGCGTTGTATTTTCCCGCTTGAGGTTTTCGGTATCTGATTGGCGCGGACCGGTATGATGCAATCCAATTGGATGGCGAAAGTTTTTGCGACATGTGCGCGGGTTAGGTCAAACTTTTCCGACTGGGTGGTTTCCGTTTTTTTAAACACACCTGCAAGACAGATTAAATCGCTGCCGTCGCGTGAGTGGGTGGTTGCGAAGACTGCGACACGTCCGGAGTCGAACCACTCCAGTTCATTTAAAGAAGATTCAATATCGTGGGCGTAGAAGTTTTGACCTCGGACGAAAATGATATCTTTGTGGCGTCCGGTGATAACAAGGCGCCCGTCGAGAATATATCCGAGGTCACCGGTCCTTAGCCACTCGCCGCAGAAGGTCTCCGCGTTGAGCTCGGGAGACTTATAATAGCCTTGTGTAACATTAGCACCCTGAATTTGTATATGCCCCACAAACCCGGGTGAGGTAACTTGGTCATCATTGTCTACAATGCGAATGGAGACCCCCGGTAGAGCGGTACCCACTTCAACCAGTGGTAAAGAATTCGTTGCTGGCTCCACACTGGTAATAACCGCCATTTTTCGGTTCAGCGTATTTCGGTTGACGTGATGGACGAGGGGAAGAGTGTGAGCGGGGCGGGCGCTGATGCAAAGACTGCCTTCGGCCAATCCATAGCCGGGGCTCATCGCTGTTTTAGAGAACTTTGCGGGTTCGAGCAAAGTGGTGAATTGTTGCAATATATCCCATGAGATAGGCTCAGAACCATTGAGTAGGCAATGGATGGGTGCGAGATCGAGTTCACGCACATCGTCTTGGGTGACTTTCGCAAGAACCCTGCTCAGTCCGAAATTGGGAGACGCTGTGCAGGTGCCTTGGTGACGGTCCAACGCTTGAAGCCAGGTCAGCGGACGTTTCATAAAGAGGCGCGGCTGCATCAAGACCTGTTTGGCCTGCAATACGATTGGCAGGAGGTGGTATCCGATAATGCCCATATCGTGAAAGAGAGGAAGCCAACTCACAAAGCAATTGCTGGGGTTCCCATCCTGGTGCTCGATGATTGAAACAATATTATGGAGTAAGTTTTGGTGACTTAGGCATACCCCTTTGGGCGTACCGGTGCTTCCCGAGCTAAATTGGATGAATGCCGTATCCTCGGGACCCGATGGAGAAAGCTTCACATCGTTTTGGGCGCGGTGGGCGTTCATTGCCTCAGTCGTTTGCATCCGAATGACCGTACCACTGCCTGCATCGAGGTTTTTTTCAATTGCAGATTTGGTTCTGGAGTCGGTTATCACAAGCGGCTTCTCAAGGAATTCGTAAATACGGAATGTCTTTTCCAGTTCTTTGCCACCTCGCCCAATCGTCATCAGGCTGGCAAGAGGTACTGGAATCATTCCACCTAATAGCGCCCCCCAAAAGCAGGCCACAAAATCCTCGGGCCGGTTGATCTGGATGATCACGGCTTGATTTTTCTCAGCGCCTTGGCTGCGTAGGTAATCGAGTGCGTGCTTGGAGCGCTGGAATAGGCCAGCATAACTTTCTTGAAGTTCCGAGCCGTCGTCACGTAGATAGACGAGCCCGGCATCATGCTCTGCGGTGATGGTTTGGATAAATCGGTCAACCAAAGTCTCTTGCAACGAGGGTGGATTTTTATAAGGCGCGCCATGGATTTGTGAGCTGTTAAGAACTGTATCAAGGGCCGGGTCAGATGCTGTGGCTAAACCCTGAGCGAGTAGATCGAGACCTTGGGCGATGGTTCGTGTGGTTTCGAAGGCTGGATGGTGTGAGACCATTTCGTAAGCAGCTTTGGAGGCATAGCGAAGGTTTTCCCTTAGCTCAGGGTACTGCTCGGCGACCAAGGCAGCACTTGCTTGAACGGGAATCAAAGAAGGTGCGGTTTGTTGAGACTGTGTCCAGAAGAGTTGTGCTTGCTCGCTTCGCTCTTCTGCGCTGAAGTCGATGCATTGAATGTGTGCGATCAGGGTTAGCAGTTCTTGGGCAACCTCACGAGCATGAGCTTGGTGTAGGTGATGCCAAACAGGTGCTGCTTTTTCTTCCAGGTTTGCAACTTGCTCTGCCCAGTGGAGTCCTGATTCCATCACCAGGATTATCTGCAGGAGTGTTTGTAAGTGTTTTTCTTTTTCAGAGGACGCAGAAAATTGGAGAAATTTAGGAGGGCTGTGCAGCGCATAATGTTTGTCGAATGCTGTGACCTGGGATGGATTGATACTGCGCAAATATTTTTCGTAGAGGGAGAGTAGGTTTTGGTGCTTCCGCTTCTCTTGGTAGAGCAAAAGCATACTGCGCATTGGCCCCAATTCTGATGCTTGGTCGTCGATGAAGGCAAGGCACTCGTTGTAGATACTTTGATACACCAAGCACCATTCGAGGGCACAGCTCCATTGAAAAAGTTGTTCAGCTTTTGGGTTAGTTTGGAGAGCGTCGTATTGGATGCCTGTGTTTTTAAGCAGTGAGGCGGGGAGGTGCTGACCTGATTCATTGAGCCTTTCCCACGGGACGTCTTGGAGCAGTTCGAAACGATAACGGGTGTCGCGGGTATCGAGCTGCGCGCATGCGGCTTTGAGAGAGGTATAAACATCCGGGCTCATAGGTTAGCGCCAGATTTCATGAGCCGGTCCAATGTTTTTCGAAGGTGATCAAGATGAGTGCCATAGGTTTCAAGCTTCCAACTGCGTGTGTCGATGGGTTCTCCAACAACAATACTGACGGGACCCGGTAAGGGAAAGAGTGCACCCTTGGGCCATAGCTTTTCACCGCCCAGGGACACCATGGGAACGATGGGTTTTTGAGTTTCAATCGCAAGCTTGATGATACCCGGCGTTAGCGGACGCACGCGCCCTTCAGGGCCTCGAGTGCCTTCCGGGTGAATGAAGAGGTTATGTGTAGGCGGTAAGGACTGGATGTGTGCTAAAATCCTTTCTAGAGCTTTTTCGCCAGCATCGCGCTCTACAAAAACATTTTCGAGTAGCCGAAAACATTGGGAAAAAATCGGACGGCGACTCAGCTCCTCTTTCCCAAGGTAGCAAGTTTCCGCGCCGATCACTGCGGGATACGTGAACGTGTCCATTAAAGAGTGGTGTGTGGCGGCTGCGATAAAACCATTTGAAGGTAAATGCTGAAGACCATGGGATGTAAGCTTGGCGCCTAGGCAAGCGACGGTGGCGCGGGCCCAGAGCGGGTGAAGTTTACGGGCTAATCTCTTAAAACCCAGACCCGCTACGGGAATGAACCAGAAACTAAAGATAAGACTCACCAGCATTACGAGGGTGCCGCCCACCCAAACTCTTAGAGTTACAAGTGGGTTGTCTGTTTGTTTCGGGCTCATCGGTTCCTGGTTCCTCTCTCGCGAAAGCCTTGGTTTGAGCTTACTAAAGTCCGAATGCTGAACGAAATGGATTCTTTTTCGGGGCGGGCACCAACCGGTCTAAATAGGGTGCGGAATTCACAAAATGGCGCTCCAACCACTTTTCTGGTGGGCAATGGATAATCGGCGAAAAATCAGCCATTATTTAGCGGAGATGTATTCATAAGTATGCGAATTGAATGATTTTTTTTGTGGACGCGTTGGCATGGATAGTGCTGTACTAAAGGTAGGAGTAACCGATGACCAGCACCGTACGTAACCCAGCTGACCTGAATAAAGAAGATGTGGATTCAGAGCGCGCCGGAGTGAAGCGAGTGGGTGTGCCTAACCCGACCCAAGCACCTAAAGAGTTAGAAACCTGTCCCCACGGTGGACGTGTTTACGATACCGTCGGGCAAGATTTTACGAAGCTTGAAGCGCTCGACGAGGTTTTGGCGGCTGATGTTTTGGATGCTTGGTATCCTCCAGCACCAGCGGTCTTGAAGAAACTGAGTGACAATTTAGCTTGGTGCGCGCGTACCTCACCGCCGGTTCATGCAGAAGGTCTTCGAGATGCCATTGCGGCCAGTCGCAATATTCAAGCATCACAAATCGTCTTGGGCTGTGGCTCTTCAGATCTTATCTTCCGGGTGGTCCCGAAATTTCTTGCAGGCGAGGGACCGATTGTGATTCCACAGCCAAGTTATGCAGAATATCGCCACGTCTTAACGAACCTCCATGGCCGCGAAGTTCTTCCATTCTATACGGATGAATCTGATTTTATTCTCGATGTGGATGCTCTGGCCAAATTTGCGAAAGCATCCAAAGCAAGTGCGATTTGTTTGGTTAATCCATGCAACCCAACGGGTTTTGCATTGCCCAAAGATAAAATGATTCGCTTGCTTGATAGCATAGGGCAGATGAGCATCGTGGTTGATGAGACTTATATCGATTACATTGGCAAAGGAAACAGCATCGAGAGCTGTGTTGAACAGTATCCGAACCTAATGGTTCTTAAGTCGGTCTCTAAGTTTTATGCACTCAGCGGAATGCGTATAGGTTATGCCGTAGCGGCAGTGTCCGTTGCCAAGCAGTTTCAAATCGAGACGCCGCCGTATATTGTGTCTACGCCGGGCCAAATGGCAGCCATTGCGGCTTTTGAAGCAGAGGACTACTATCTGGATCGGGTTGAAGAGACCCATCGTCTGCGCGAGGGTTTCTCAGGGAAGCTTCGGTCCTTACCTGGCTTGCGTGTGATGCCTTCGAATATCAATTGTCTGCTCTTAGACCTCAAGAAAACGGGGTGGACTGCAGCCGAATTTTTGGATGAGATGGTAAACCGCAAACTTTTGTGCCGAGATATAGGGCATCAAGGGTTAAGTGATCCCACGCGGTATGTACGAGTCGCAGTCTTGTCGCAAGACGCTAACGATAAGATGGTCGCGATGATTTCTGCTGTGATCTTAAGCAAGCATGATGTTGGCGCAGTTTGAGATTTCAAGAATGTTTGATTTCTGCGGCTATGAGAACCCCATTTAAATTCACTTATCTTGAGAGTTCATGAAATACTACCTGCCGGAAATATTGATTTTGGTTTTGCTGGGTCTTGGGCAGTGGTGGGTTCTGGCGGGCTGGTGTTTGTTGTCTATGTTGCTATGCGGTCTAAGCTATCTTTGGATCGGACCCAAAACTTTCGGGAAAGATTCAACGGGTAATATACCTCTTCTCAATAGATTCATACATACACCTTGGATTTGGGAGTATCGAATCATCGTTGCGCTTGACCGCTGGTCGGGGCGCGAGGGAGTCAATGAGATAAGTCCTGGCTTGTGGCTGGGGCGTAGATTATTGGCTCGGGAAGTTCCCCCGGGCATCGAGCTGGTCGTCGATCTGACGGCGGAGTCGGCTATGATTAGACACTTACCAGGTGAACCCGATTATATGTGTTTACCAACACTTGATGGTCAAGCACCCGATGAGCAAGCATTTAGAGAACTGGTAGAGGCTGTCTCTTTGCACCGAGGCCCTGTGCTGATTCACTGTGCCCGTGGGCATGGCCGGTCTGCTACAGTGATGGCTGCGGTGTTGATGAGACGAGGCATCGCAGAGGATATTGAGGCAGCATCGCTGTTGATGAAGAGTAAGCGTAAGCGAGTTTATCTGCATCGCGGTCAAAGAAGATTGCTCAACTCATTAGGTTAAGAAAGGAAGCGCCTGGAGGCTTGTGAACATCATCCGGGTGTATTCGTGGAAATGAAAATAACGGTTTATCAATGCACTTCCCCCTATGTTTTAGCGCGAACGGAAGAAATTCTAAATGTTGCTCGTGAGGCCTTTAGCGACGTGCCCGATGAAGCGATTGTGGGCCGCTTGAAGAAGTATCCTGAG
>JABJBS010000377.1 GCA_018668695.1 Deltaproteobacteria bacterium | reverse complement strand
TGGCCGAGCGGGGTTGATGGAGCCAAGTAGCCCTTTGGTTCGCACACCGATGTTGTCGAGTACGGTGTCGTCTACGGTCACCGAGGCTGGATAGTAGTTGTAGGGTGTTTCACCGAGACCAATGCCTTGCTCGCAATTGTCGCCAAAAATTCCCGTCATGGAACGGCGCTCAAATCGCAATTGGTTCCAATCGTCTTCGGGGATACTGACTTGAACTTCCAAGACTCTGTCTTTGGCATAGACGCTTGCTAAATCGGGGTAGCCCAGATCTGAGGTATTGCTTGGGTCGCTTGCATCTGCCGGATCTGTTGAATCCGAAGGATCACTGGCGTCAGACACATCACTGGCATCAGCCTCAGCGGGTTCAGAGTCGCTGTTACAGGCCGTGACCATACTTAAAATAAATAGAATCCCAACCGACTTGTAGATACATGCTCTTCTCATGAAGCAACCCCGTTCAAAGTGAATGTCGTCATGGGATTTTAGCGCGGCTTGGGGGTCGATTCTACAAATTTGCTAAAGAGCTATTGGGGCTCAATAGTTTCGCAATAGATCTCTTTAGTTTGTTTACATTGGCCCACAGAGGATAGGCCTGCTCTTAATCGGCGGGAGCAATGCGCTCGAAGAGTTGGGTGAGTTCTCGGTGGTATCGTCGCAGGGCCCGGAGCCACTGACGGTGGGTAGAAGCGGAGCGCTCTTCAATGAGGGCAAGCTCTTGAACAACAACCTGACCTGCGTTCATCGCTGCGCGTGCTGCTTCTGTGGCTGCTTCTGCCGCAACCTTAGAGCCATCACGCAGAGTGATAAGTGCTTGCGCAGCTCTTTGCACCTGGCGGTACTGCTGCTGCACTTCCGCCACGATATTTTCTACTTGCAGCTCGTATTCGGTACGCCGAACAGACTCGCGCGTTTGAGCGACTTCGATGCCGCCGCCATTGAGACTAAAAAGCGGAATCTCAAGGGCCACGCCTCCGGTAACTGCACCCGAAAAATCATTGTCAGGCTTCATCTCGTAGCCGACTTTAATGTGAGAAAACCACGGCCACGCTTCGGCTTTTTGTAGATACGTTTGCGCTTTGGCGGCGTCGATTCGAGAGGCTGCAATATCGAGTTCAAAGCGGTTAGTCAGCGCCTTTTCGATATAAACTGCCACGGGTGCAAGCTCCTCAACCTTAAGCTGGCTCAGAGCTTCTTGCTCAAGCTTCAGTTCAATATCTTGGGGCAAGCCGACGAGGCGAAGCAGCTGTTTGTTGAGAATATCAAACTCTGCGGTAAGCTCCGTTAAATCCTGTTTGGCATCGTGATAGGCCACTTGCGCCAGCGCCACATCAATTTGTGTCCCCAAGGCGCGCTTGGTTCGTAGGCTTGCTAAGTCAACGAGTTGCTTGCGCTTCTCGAGTGATTTTTCAGAGGCGATGATTTCCTCGTTTACAAACCCAATCTCGCGAAAAAGAGTCCGTACTCTGGACTTGGCTTTGGCGCGTTCGCGCTTGAGCGAGGCTTCAGCGGACCGGCTTGATGCTTGTGCTATCGCTTTTTTAGCGCCGAGTTCACCAGGCCTTGGTGGGCGAACTCGAAATTCAACATCCATACGGGAATCATCACCAAAACCATTTTCGATTTTTTCCTGAGAGTAGCGAATTTCAGGATTCCGAATTTGAGTTGCTTCGGAGATTTTTGCGTTGGCAAACGCAAGTGAAGCTTGGCGAACCTTGATATTGGTGCTTGTTTCAAGCGCCAGCTGCATGGCCTGTTCGACCGAGAGCGTTACACTTGATCCTTGAGTTTGCAGTGTATCAAAAGCCCGTGTTTGCTCTTGCCTAAGCTCCTTTTGCGCCTGAGCGGTAAGGTCTGCCTTGGATAGAGCCAAAGGGGAGTAACAACCACCGATCAGGCTGGAACCTATAACGAGGACTGCGAGGTGAAGCGTATTTATTTGGGCCATGGAACCTGAACCCAATGCGGTGTGTTGTTGCCGGCATCAAATGCGACGGTCACGTAGCCAGGGTTGGACGAGAGACTAAGACCTTCCGGCTTATGACCTTTGAAGGTGCGTACCGTTTCGAGAGACATCAGTCCGCCCTTAGGCTGACGTGCATAAGATAAAAACCCCGTAGGTTTGCCGTCACCCTGTGAAGGGGTTGAGGCAATCATTAAAGAGCCATTCGGTAAAAAGAGAAGCTCAGAAATACCACCAGCTACCGCCTTTGCGTCACTTTGGGCAGGTACTTTAACCGTCGCCCAAAGCGATAGATTTTCCTGCGAGAGGTTCCCGGTTCGCAAAAATGCTTCTGGTTCTTCCATTTTCCAAATCATGGCGTTGCCCGCCGCATCGAGAGGTGATTTTAGGCCGAGGTAAAGAGCACCTTGATGAGCTGCCATGGCTTCGATTTCCAGTTCGCGTGTGCCGGCAGGAAGACCCAGGGAGCTTAGATAAGCTTCACCATGGGCCTCGATGGTGGAGACGAGGCTTTGCTTCGCAGCCGCTTGAAAGCCCGATTCATTTTGCTCAATTTTAATAAATTGAGTGCGTGTCGTTTTACGTTTGCCACTGCGGCTGTGCCCCTGAGAACTCAATAAGTAGATGCCCCCATCTTCGGCAGGTGCAATGGACTCAAGATCGCTGAATTGAATATCTCCTTGGATAGCGATGGGGTTCATTCCAACCTCGCCCGCATTCGACATTTCGAAAATCCAGGGACTGTCTTCGCGCTTGCTCTTAAAACCGGTGTCGTCGCTGACAACCAAGTAGCGGGAGGACGCTTGGTGCCAAAGAATGCCCGAAGGCTCAAAGCGTGAGAGGGCTTGGAGCGTATCTGGCACTTTCATAGCGCTGAGCATACCCGTGAGAGCTTGGGCTTGGGGCTTGGCCTGGGCAGTGCCTGATCCAGTTCCTGAAAAGTTGAACTTCACACTCAGAGCTTGGCCGGGAATTAAAGAGCTTTGATTATCGAGTAAAATGGTGACGTGGCGACCAAAGGTCTGGCGTCCAGGGATTTGCCGGCACCGGATGGGAACTTCGTCGACCAAGGGCCCAAGCGTCACTACACGGCCGCTTAATTTCATAGCATCGCCGCGGGGCCAGAGTGTTGCGATATCACCGCGCCGGATATCGAGCGCCTGGTCTTCAGATAAGCACGCAATGACGCGTGAAGATTGCGCCCCAACCATACCCACGACCACTTCGCCTGGGGTCACAACTTCTCCGCGGTAGCTGTGAATCAAGGTAACGAGCCCTGAAACCGGTGCGACCAAGGTGTAGGCGTTTCGTTCTTCTTGGAGCTGCTCCAATTTACGCTTGGATACTTCCAGCTTTCGCTCCAATGCGAGAGAAACAACGTGGATGCCTTTATCACCTACAGTAGACGCGTCTTGCTCGGCGCGTTGGAGTTGCCGGCGAAGCAGCGCAACCGACTGTGGACGCTCTGCTACATCTTGTTTGACACTGACGTACTTCATTTCAAGCTCAGCGAGCTCTTCACCGGTGGCTAGATTTTGTGTGACGAGATCTTGGATACGGCTTCGTTCGGCGGCGAGAATACTGAGCTTCTCTCTTGAACTCTTAAGCTGAGCCTGTTCCCGAAGAAGTGCGAGCCGCTTCGACTCGAGTGCGTCGTTGTCCTGAGTTTGTGAGCGCTGAGCGCCAATTCGGCCGGCATCGGCTTCGGCTTCCAGGCGATTGTATTCCGCTTGAACGACTTGAATTTGAGCATCGATGGCTTTGGTGTCGAGCTGAGCGACGACCTGTCCGGCCGTAACTTCTTGTCCAGCATCGACAGCTATTTGGCTAACGCGCCCCGTGTAGAGTGCGCCGATGGAAATCTCTTCACCCTCAGCAAAGCCTACCGCCCGGTCTGTGCCATGGCCTGCCTCGTGGAGGGCAAATGCACCGACCAGGGAAAAGCAAAAAATTGCCCAAGGTCCTAAGCTGCGAAGTCTTCTTTCTGTTTTCCAATCCATCATTCTATAAATCCAACGTCGGTTCTTGCATCAAAAGCGTAACGTCTTGGACGCCGCTCAGTGCTTGTAAATTGGCAACGAGTTCACTTCGAGCTTCCGGGTGAGGGATGCTAATTTGATACGCGTGCTCTACCATTTTCCCTTGGGAAGCTTCTCGCAACGTCACGAGCACGAATGAGTCGCAGTGCTTTTTAAGGAGCTGACCCACCAAAGTTTGTGCTTCGCCTTGCGGGGGAAGCGCAAATCGTACGAGGCCGTCAAAGTGCTTGCGAGCACCAAAAGCTGTGAGGTCTAGAGCCATGGCAGCGACTAAGAACACAACGGTTCCCGCAATGGCCGCAGCGTAGGCTTGAAGACCCGAGGCAATACCAGCGGCAAGGGCCGTGAACACAAAGACCATATCGCGTGGGTCGCGCATGGTGGTTCGAAAGCGAATGATGGAAAGACCGCCCGCAATACCAATACCGGCTGCAATGCTGTTGCCAATGGCAAGCATCAGCATACAGGTAACAATAGAGGCCAGGGCCATTGCTTGAACGAGGGTGCGCGAGTAGCTAAGGCCACGAAACGTGCGCATATAAACAGAGGCGACGGCTTGGGCGAGCGCAAACGCTAAAAGTATCGAGACGATGGCGGTGCGCCAATCGACTATGTCGGGTCTAGATATACTATCGAGAAGATCCATTACATCATTCCTTGGGCCTGAATACCGGCCACATGGCTATTGGGTAAGAGCAGTTGCGCGTCTACACTGAAGCAATATTTCGAAAAAGAGTATCGCAATAGTTCAAAGTTTTGAACCAAAACACTCATCCATCTTGGTACCATCGCGCCAAATTTAAGTTCGACGACGCACATGGGTCCTTGAGTATGGGTCACAATCGGATTGTCGACGAACCGCCACGCATTTTCCTGAGCCTCCACCGAAGCCTCTTCCTGAATTTGGCAGCGGACACCCCGGTCGAATGTGACGCGGGCGTAATCATCAACGTGAGAGAAGAAAGCTTCTCGGTCGTATTCTACCAGCACTTTTGGAGAGAGGTGGTGGGTATGAATCAGAGACAGAAAGCGCTCCGCGTAGTTGCGGCCGGGCAAGTCAATCTTACTGAGATTCTCGATGCTTGGATTTCGCAAAAGTTCTTGCCAGTCTCGGCCCGAAACTCGGACCCGTGTTTTGCGAATGGTGTCACCTTCTCGGCCCTTCACCTCAAACCAGACATTGTTTGAAAGGGGCGGGTAAGAGCGTATGCGGCACTTAAACCGCTCGAATTGTTCGCGCTCGTTTGCCCAGTAACAGCCAAACTTAGCAGAGTCGAAGTAAAGGGACCGAATGGTGTAGATGCCTTCTGGTCCGGAGTATGCATCGCGCGAGCAAATACTGCTCAGCGCACGCCCCATATCTTGAGCAACCTTTTCGGGTACGAGATACTTAAACTCTCGTCGCTCTAAGACTTGTGTGGGCGCTGAAAACAACCTCTGAAGCTCCTGTTAAGATGTGACACTTTTCTTCCAATGATACTACATCACACGATTGGGATGGGAAATTTGCGGTCTAAACCCATTTAAGTAGCTTCAAAGAATCTCCACACTCTAACCACGACGTGTAGTTTGATGTGGGTGCTAACTTAATAACTGACCCGTGGGGTAGAAGTTACGGAAAATTAAACGATATGAGTTTAAATAGAGCGCTAAGGTGCTGAAGTTAGGGCCCTACGATCATGTAGTCTAAAGACCTACACACTGATTGGTGCTACTCGGTGAAGCTGCGCTTGTCCCTTCGTCGATACTGCACGCGTCGCTTTGAGGATCGCCGTCCACGGAAAGGGCGGATGATGTTGTCAGCGAATTGATAGCTTCTTCATTTTCACCGAGAAGCGACACGAATGCATCGTTGCCGGCATCAAATAGCTCTTCCACGTCGTTGATCACAAGATAAGCACCCGGCGAAAGCTCGAGGTTTTCCATATCTTTGATGTGAGCGATGAGAGTTTTGGACTGCATCGAGCCGCCTTCACTCACTTGGATGCTGCAACCTGAAATCGAAACGGTCTCATCTGAATCGTTGTAGAGTTCTAGCCAGTCTCCGGTGGTTGTTCCCACGACTCCGCAAAGCGAGTTCTTATGGCAGACTTCATTTAAAACAACGCCGCTTTGGCAAAGTGCGCTGGTTTCACAACCGGTCCGGATGAGTGTGCACGATGAAGAGCACGTGAGGCTTCCACCCGTGTAGCTCTCAGCCAAATCTGAACAACTCTTGCCGCCTAAATCGGTTCCATCGCACTCTTCGGTGGCATCGACGGTTCCATTGCCACACTGAACGGCTTGGTTGGCGCTGCCTGCGGTAAGTTCACACACTTCCCAATTACCGGTGCCGTCTGGGATTCGGCAGTAGGACGGCCTTGATTGCCCGTCGGCAGCCTGACCTTGGTCGATGAGCTGCCCGTTACTTGCCACCAAGGTGACCGTGTCGCCTTTTGAGCTAATGCCAAATGGATGTGCGATGCCTTCTGCGCCTTTGGGAATGGCGAGAAATGCTTGCCCTGCAATCACGGTGCCTGCCGGGAACACGAACTTCTCAAGATCTGCGGCCGGGTCGTAATTGTCTATTTTCCCAACCTCTACATCATCGGTGAGGATCCAGCCGCCGATGTCTACCTGTGAGTCACCTTGGTTGTAGATCTCTACAAAGTCATCACCCTTTGAGCTAAATTCATTAAGGGTAACACTGCTTGCATTGTCGTCGATTGAGCAATCGCTACCATAACCGGTAGTTTCCGAATAAACGCACGGCTCACTGCCGGCGCAGCCGAAAAGATGAATCGTTGAGATGATACTCAAGCAAACGATTAAGCGCATAATGACTCCTAAGAAGACAGGATAATGGTGGCGATTTAGCATGCCAAGTGGGGAAGTTACCAAATTTTCTAATTCAAAGTAAATGACAAACGCAGCTTAGCCAAGCTTAGAGAAAGCCTCATTGAGTTGGATGTATAGGGAATTGAAGCACGCACTGGTGAAAGCGGCGGTCTCAAACTAAAAACTCAATAAGTCCTTGAACAAAAAAGATGGTTATGAAGAACGCCCCAATTCCCACAATGATTTCGCGAGGGCTAGACATCTTTTACTCCTCAAGTCCGGGCCGCCAGCCTTATTCAAAACCGACGGATGACAAGGCATCTTCAACCGCTTCGTGCCGGTCTTGGAGATGGTTCTTTAGGGCGTAGTTGCCTTGGGTTAACGATGTTTCAAAAGCAGAAGTATTGCTCAAATTGGTGTAGGGATAGGCTTCTCCAGTTTCGCCGCTTACGAAGGGCGCCACCAGGTCGTGCAGCTCTTGCATTCGGTTTTCAACTTTATCGATAGCGAAGGCGCCGTCTAAAAAGGTCGCAAGCTCTTCATAATATTGAGCTGCGTAAACTGGATCGTCCATCAGGTAGCGGATGACGGGCCACTGGTCAGAAACCTCACTCAGTAAAACACTCATGCCGCCGCCCCTTGATGGCTGCAAGCACTCGTTTAAGTCCCAGGGAAGCCAAAGAAGTCGTCCATTGTCACTGGGATCGGCGTAGAGGTAGTAGTTGTGGGTCATGAGGCCGTAGGTGTCCCAGTTTTCAATAGATTGGTTCACAGCCAAGAGTTTGAGGTATTCGCCCACGTTGAAGTGTCGCTCAAGGTCTGTTCTCCAGGCTTCAGCATCATTTTGCGAAGCGTGTAGGGCACCGATCGCATTTTGAATATCGGTCCAATCGGCGTCTTCCTCATTGGATTTCTTAATAAAGCCACCCTCGACAAAACTCTGCCAATCAGCGCCGTTTCCATCAGGCTTGTAAAGATTGCCATTGTCGTCTTCGAATTGCGATTTCAAAAAGTCGTCTGAGAGGTCTTCCACCATGGTATAAAGCCCAGCATAAACTTGACCATTGCCGTCTCCCACATCGAGATAAATTCGGTAGAAGCTGCTGCGAGCAACCTTGACGCCAGCATCTCGAAAGAGTTCACCGCCTAGCTTTTCTCGAATCAAAGAGTCATCTTTTGCCCCGCTTGAAAATGTAAGTTTCTTAAACCCATAAAAGCGTTGGTCGTCGATTTCTTCGAAGGTGTCTTCGAATTCATCAAAATCGAGTCGAAAGGGAAGTTTCTTACCGCCGCTGCGCCATGCGTCCATCAGCGTTGAGTTGCCTTTGAAGCGCATCCCCACGTTCCACCAAGTCAAGCCGTTGTATTCTACGTTCACGGGAACAAAGCTCGGCTCTGTATCGGAAAATCCGCCCCCAGGGCCACCACCGCCGCCGGGACCGCCTCCGCCCTGACCCGGATTACCGTAGAGCTCGGTCATATCGTTCATCATGTTTTCGTAGTGCTGAGCTGAGATGGTGATTACTATCTGTTGAACATCGCTATTTGGGAAAATCCGCTCGTAATCGGCGTCTACGCCTTTGGCGTGGCTCTCTTCGGCCCAACCCTCTGGGCGAAAGCTTTCAACTTCAGATGCATCGTCATTAGGATCGGTTGTCTCGTCTGAGTCACCGGGCTCGTCTTGTTCTTGCGTGGTTTCATCTTGTGAGCTTGATGTTTCATCGCCTGTCGTTTCACCGGCCACTTCATCCGCGGCGCACCCATAACAGCTCCCTATGATGGCCGATGCCAGAATTAAGCGTTTGAATTTATTGGGGTTTATCATCTTTTGGGCTCCTCTTGAGGGTTTCGTGAACGACCCGCTTAAGGCCCCTCACATGCTCACGCGGGATTAAACAGGTGCGCGGCGAAAAAGTTACGGACATAATTGCAAGGGGCCCTCCAGACAGCTTGCCATGGGTGGCAACTCACCGTAGATGCTCAGGCGAAGAGGAGATACTTTATGAAAAATCTACTGCCATATTTAATCCTCGTGGTGATGTTGGGTTGCAAAGCGGCTGAAACACCCGGCGAGACCGGTTCCGGGACTGATTCCGACGAGACTGGCGAGCCATCTGAGCCTACAACCGTTCCCGATCGTCCATCTGAGCGTCCTGTTCCGCCGCCAACATTTATGGGTGAACCAACCCGGCTTGTGGCCATGGGCGATGTGCACGGTGACTATGAGGCAGCTCTTGAAGCTCTCAAAACTGCCGGCGTCATCGACGATAATTTGAGCTGGATAGGTGGTGATACGGTTGTGATGCAGGTGGGTGACCAGCTCGACCGCGGCAATGGCGAGCGTGCGATTTTAGATCTCTTTGAAAGTATCGCTGATGCGGCGTGGGAGGCCGGCGGCGGCTTCTTTTCTCTTCTGGGCAATCACGAGACCATGAACGGTGAACTCGACTTTCGCTATGTCACCTTTGGTGGCTGGCTCGATTTTAACGATATCCCTTACGATGAGACGGATTCGTTTTACGAAGCTTTCGAGGATTATCAAAGGGGACGTGCCGCGGCATTTCGCCCTGGCGGTCCTTATGCGGAAATTCTTTCGGGACACAATGTAACCATGGTTGTTGGAGATACCATTTTCGTACACGGGGGTATTTTGCCGAGCCATGTAGAGTACGGCTTGGAAAATATAAACCAAGGTGTTCACGCGTTTTTAAAAGGTGATGGACCCTTTGAATCCGTGATGTCCGGAGACTCGAGCCCCGTTTGGAGCCGCCACTATTCAAGCGGAACGACGGCTACTGAATGCGCTTTGTTGGAGCAGGTTCTTGCAGCACTTCCGGCCCAACGCATCGTTGTTGGCCACAGTGTTCAATACGACGGCATTACTTCTGAATGCGATGGAAAGGTTTGGCGCGTGGATGTTGGAATGGCCGATTATTACGGCGGCAGTACTTCCGTGCTTGAGATCGTGGGGGATGAGATTCGAATCTTACAGTAGAGAAGAATCAGCAACAGCCACCAAGGCGCATGAGCGCTTTGACAACCCTTGGGCTCCTCCGTGGTCGTGCTTCCGGTTGAGTCGTCTCGCCATGTTAGGCAATCAGATTTTCCGATGGGCCCGTTTTCGTCTTCGCACGTAAACCAAAGTTCCATACCATCTGGTCCAAAGGCAATGGATTCACATTGTCCGTCCCCGTAAACTTCGTCTTGTGTGATTGTATCGAAGCCGCTGATATTGCCTTCGGTGTCGCGAATCAGGTTGATGTGAAACCCGGCAACATAGGTTCTCGCAAAGAGTGAAACTCCCGCTGGATTGATGTCAGCGCCCGTGACCAGCCCGCCGGTGAGCGAGTCGGTATCAAAATCAATCGTATCAATATAGGTAAGGGTAATATCGCCATCTGAGGTTGTGTTCCATGCACCGGCCGGTAAGCGATGAACACGCGCTTTGGCCGACCAGGATTTTTCAATGAATAAAATGTCTGAAGTAAGCGGGTCATAGGCTATGGCTTCACAGTCCATGGGGCCGTCGGGGTAGCGAAGCTCAATTTCCGTTGCCAATGCGAAGGTTTCGTTTCCTTTACCAGGCGGGACGGGTTCTGTGACGCGCCAAAGACTGATGTCATTTCGAGTCGCCTCATTATCACCGACATCACCAATATAGAGGCAGGTTTGATTATCGCATGCTCCCAATGTCATAGCTTCCCAGTCGTTTGCCGTGGCGCCGGTGACGCGCACCGTGCCAAGGTCGTCGCCGCCACTGGATACGCCGAAAAACCGTGCTTCATCGCCTGAGTCATTGTGGGTCCAAAACGTGTCGAGATGCGTTCGAGATACGGTAAGCCCTGAGCTTTCTGATATCGCATCTCGGTCAAGTTGCCCCGTTGTATGGGGCGAATCAAAGTCGATGCAGGTTGCCGCCATGATGGTATCGGGTGCAGTCGCAACGGATAAAAATAACGTGAGGCAAATGAGAGCTGGTCTAAACATCAAAGTATAACTCTTAAGACTGAGGGTGTTCATCGCTGTCAATCGTAACCATATAGAGTTTCATCAATTCTTCAATGCCTTTGAGTTTAAAGTCGCCAATTTCAGTGCAGGCGCCGGGTTGAAGATACTGAGCAACCTCGGCAGAGATATAAACCTTCTTTTGTGCGCATGAAGTCTCAATACGAGACGCGATGTTTACGGTGGGCCCAATGGCCGTGTAGTCGCTGCGTTGCTTACTTCCGAAGTTCCCAACAATGGCAAGACCCTGATGAATGCCCACGCGCATCGTGACGGGAGAGATGTTTTTCTTGCTCCACTTTTCACAGAGTTCAGAGAGGGCCCTTTGCATCGATTCCCCACAAGCCACAGCTTGTTGGGCTTGTTGATTCTCAGGCATTTTGCGTGGTGCGCCGAAGATAACCATGATGCCATCCCCCATGAATTTATCGATGGTACCGCCATGGGCGAAAATGACTTCGTTCATCTTAGTGAGGTATTCATTGAGCAAGAGTGCCATTTGCTCTGCGCCTAAATGCTCGCTCATCGCGGTGAAACCACTTAAGTCGGAAAAGAGTAATGTAACGAGCATCGTTTGTGCTTCATCTTCCATCTTCAGACGCCCTTTGAGAATGTCATCAATGAGATTGGGAGGAAGGTAGCGCTTAAGTACATTCTCGGTGATGTGCCGATTAAGTTTCGCCACCTCTTTTTCTCGCTCTTTGAGCTTGAGAAGGTTATGGATCATGCTGAGTAGTTCAGCGCTGTTGAATGGTTTGCCGAGGAAAGCGTCCGCGCCAATTTGGGTTCCGAGAAGCTTGCTCTCGTCATCAGACTTGGCCGTAAGTAAGATAACGGGTGTGGATGAGAGCCCCGCATCTGATTTGAGTTCCTTGATCAGTTCGGGGCCAGTCATCTTGGGCATCATCCAGTCAGAGATGATGATGTCCGGGTGAAGCTTGCGTGCCCGCTCTAAACCTTGCGCCCCATCGCATGCGGAAACAACGTTGTAACTCCGTTTCTTGAGAGTTTCGGTGATAAGCACTCGCATATCCTCTAAGTCATCCACAACGAGAATGGTTTGTGACTGACCGCGGGTATCCGTTTGCGGCTGGGCCGATTCTTGTTTTTTCCTCACAACAGTGCCCGTGAGGAGCCAATCTTTGACTTCGAAACCCTCAAGAGCAGTATGGTCAGGCTCCTCGCACTTTGGAAAGCGTGCCCAGAACGAACTGCCTTGCCCCACTTTGCTAGTAACCCCAACAGTTCCGCCCATCGCTTGTGTGAGACTTTTTGCATAGGCCAGGCCTAGCCCTGTGCCCTCGTGAGAGCGACTTGCGGTCCCATCTATCTGTGAAAACGTTTTAAAAAGTTGATGCTGACTTTCCTCAGGAATGCCCGGGCCAGTGTCTCTCACAAAAATCTCGATGATGTCTCCATCCGCGATGAGCCCTAGTTCAATATGTCCATCGACCGGGGTGAACTTGATAGCATTTGAGAGGTAGTTGAAGGTTACTTTTTCGAATGCGTCCACTTCTCCCATGACGAATAATCGTTGCACGTCTAATGTCTCTTTCGTCAATGGGCGCTTATTCAACGAGACCTTAAATGTTATATTTTTGGAGTCGCAAGCCGAAGAAAAGTAGTCGGCACAAGTGTGGGTGAACCTCAAAATGTTGAGCGGCTGCAGCGTTATTTTCTTTTGCCCTGCATCAAGCTTTTGAAAATCTAAAAGTTGGTTGACGAGCCGTAAAAGCCTCTTGGCATTGCGCATGGCCATACTCAACGAAGGGTCGTTTGGGCGATGCTCAGTTACTTGTTCAAGTGGATTCAAAATCAGTGTGAGAGGGGTTCGCAGCTCGTGACTGATGTTTTGAAAAAATATAGTTTTTTGGCGGTCCAAGTCTTGAAGCTGGGAGTTTTGCTCTCTTAGCAAGAGCGTCTGTTTGTTGACTTCATGTTCGAGCAATTGGCGTGCTTTGCTTTCCCGCTCCAGATTAGCGGAGGTCATGGCTTCATTGGTTTTTTGGAGTTGATTAAAACGGTCTCCCAAGCCGAGGGATAGAACGCAAAGCTGAAGTCCAAAACCAATCGGACCGAAAGTTGTGGAGTGTCCGAATAAGGAACCCAGCGCAGTCTGATATTCCGCAGGGACCACAGCAAGGACCGCGTTTAGAAGAAGAAATGTGGTCATCACTCCGAAGGCAGCGAGGAAATAGTAAGCGTGCCGGGTCCCTGAAAAGCATGATTGGATGGCGGCAAAGAGCGGCAAGCCAAGTCCGGGAGCGAGAGTAATCCCAACGAGAATAAGCGTCATATGCTGGGGTAAAAAAGGCAGGACCAAGATGCCCGCTAACGAGAACCTTTCTGCCCAGACAAAGAGTTTGTAAGTCTTCGTTTGTTTGGGGATGTCGAGATATTTTCTACTAAAAACAAGTAAGCTTAAGGCCTGAAGGAAACCGAAAAACTGAACAGAGTATTGGTGCCAGTTTGTGCTTTGAGGCCAAAAATATTGATACGACAAACCAAGATAGGTGAAGAGCAGAAAATAGTTGGCCAGTCCGTAGAAAATAAAGAGGAAATAGCGGGTGTCCCGACTGGTGAGAAAGAGACCGAGATTATAAAGAAGCATAATTAAAATCGCACAGGTCATGCCGATAGCGATTCGGTCGATCTCGGTGACAGTCGACTGAATCGAATTCTTATTGTGGATATGAAGGGGGAAAAAAGTTAGCTCTTCAGAGGTCCCTCTAAGGTAGATTGCGACGGTTTCACTGAAAGCGACGGAGAGCGGAAATACGAAGGTGTATTTGTCGAATTTTCGGTGTCCGAACTCAAACTTATCGCCCGTCAGCCGTGTCTCAATGGATCCGTCGGACCGAACCACAAAGATTTCGATTTCGTCGTAAAATCCGTATTCCGCTTCCAAGAAAAAGTTTGATTCCTCAGTGGATAAATTTCTGAAAGAAAACCTTACCCAAAGATTTTGTTGCCCGTAGCCGGCTCCAGGGTTCACATCGTTTGATTGAATAAATGGTGCGTCTGGCTTTTGAACGTCGTTGAAAGTCAGTTGCATTGACTGGTCGAGTAGAGTTTCAAGCCCGTATTGACCCAGGGTCCCAATGCGTTCCGTCCCGGGCGACCACTCCACAAGGTTTACCGGGGTACTCGATTGAGCCATTCCTTCTTGAGCTACCAAGATGGGTAGGGCCAAAGAGAGGCAAGCCAAGGTTTTCATCGCTCGATATCGCATTGCGCCTAAATTATCGTTCTCTTCCCAGTGGCGTGCAAATAAACAGCCTCACCCCAATATCAGCGAGTTGGTTGTTTTTTCGAAGGTTTCAGTAGCTTTTGGTCGAAAGCTTCCAATTTAGTCCCGACCGATTTAAGCTTTCGCTAGTTACTCGAATGATGGGGTGGAGTAAGCGATGGACGGAGTTAAGACCGGCGCTTTTGAAGAGAGCACTGTCTTTGGTCAGATTGATATCAAGGGGCCCGAGGTTGAGGTCTCTGTGATGAAGCTTGAGGAAGTTACCAAGGACGACTCTGGACGCCTTATCTTACTTGAGCGCGACCTCTATACACTGGGGCGCTCTGCTAAAGCCGATATCACATTGGAGTCGTCTGAGCTTTCACGCAAGCATGTTTTGCTCAAGCGTGAGCATGGTAGTTTTTCAGTTACCGATTTAGATAGCACCAATGGCGTATACCTCAACGGTACGAAGGTTTACGGTGCACAGCTCTATCATGGAGACTTGATTCAGCTCGGTGACTTAGTCTTTCGATTTAGAGAATGGGGTCCTTAGCCAATGTTCGTAAAATTTTGGGGAGTACGGGGCTCAATTCCAACACCAGAGCATGCCAGCCGGATTTATGGTGGCAACACTTCATGTGTTGAAGTGCGAACCGATCAAGGTCTTTTCATTTTAGATGCTGGTACCGGCATACGGCGTTTGGGCGCGGATTTGATGGGGCGAGGGTTGTCGAACATCAACGTGAACTTTCTTTTCAGTCATCCGCACTGGGACCACATTCAAGGATTTCCTTTCTTCACACCCGCATATATCCCGGGCAATACGCTGAACGTTTATGACGTTGGCAGTGAACACAAGATTGCAGACTTGCTCTCTGGCCAAATGAGCTCAGGATATTTCCCGGTCGATTTTAAAGATCTCGGTGGTAACGTGGTGGCTCAAGAGCTTCAGGAAGGCCGTCAGGTGATTGATGGCATTACTGTGAGTTACCTCAAGCAGGTACACCCGGGAGGCAGCTTTGCCTATTGCCTAGAGGCCAGCGGGAAAAAAGTTATCTACGCAACAGACAGTGAAATTGATTCTCACTTTAAGTCGAGTTCTGTTCCTTTCGACGTCGACTCAAACCTTGCCAAGCTCAGACCTATCCCTCAAAAATACATAGATTTTATGAAGGATGCGGATTTACTCATTGCCGACGCTCAGTACCTGGATGAGGAATACCCTGTGAAGGTTGGCTGGGGGCATCCGCGGGCGACCACTGTGGTAGACCTCGCGATTCAAGCAGACGTGAAGCGCTTGGCACTTTTTCATCATGATCCTATGGAGTCTGATGATGACGTGAACCGTAAACTTGATTTATGTCGTCAACGGGTCCGCCATCATCGGTGTGAGCTTGATATCTTTGCGGCTAGAGAGTTGGTTGAACTCAAACTCATTTAGCCAAAGTTGGCTTTCTTAAACGGCCGTCTTGATGGCTGGTCTCAGCTTTCCAAACTCAGGAATTGAGTGGCGAAGAATACGCTTCACCACGGTCTTGTATTGCGTCCAAAACGGCTTTTTGTTGTAGGGGATGCCGTATTTCTTGGCCACAGCCTCTACTTGAGGGGCCATCTCTTTGTAGCGATGGGCTGGAACATTCGGGAAGAGGTGGTGCTCGACCTGAAGACTTAGATGCCCGCTGAGAAGGTGTAAAAGGTCTGAACCATCGAAGTTGGCAGATCCTAGAATCTGGCGGTAATACCAGTGTCCTTGGCTCTCATTGAGTGATTCCTCTTCCGTGAAGACCTCCACCTCGTCGGGGAAATGTCCACAAAAGATGATGGTCGAAGTCCACAGGTTTCGAATGATATTCGCCGCGAAGTTACCAGCAAGAACAGGCAGTAAAGCCGGGCCCGCGAGTATTGGGAAAAAGATATAATCTTTAAAAATCTGGCGCCCTGATTTTCGAGCGAGGGACTTGATAAAGGGAATTTTTTCACGAAATTTGGTTTTCCCTGAAATGACTTCATCCAACCGAAGCTCGTGTAATGCAACGCCCCATTCAAAGACCGCGGATAGCACCAGGTAGTGGATGAACTGAAACAAGTGGAGCGGACTCCATTTTTCCTTGTGGGTAAGCCTTAAAAGTCCGTAGCCGTAGTCCCGGTCCTTACCGAGGATATTGGTATAGGTGTGGTGCTCGTAATTGTGAGTTCTCGCCCATGATTCACTGTCGCAAACGATATCCCATTCATAGGTTTTTGAGTTCAAGTGAGGGTCGTTCATCCAGTCGTACTGGCCGTGGAGAATGTTGTGACCGATTTCCATGTTATCGAGAATCTTGGAAAGACTTAAAAGTCCAACGCCGGCCGTCCAAAAAATTGGATTAAGACCGAACATCAAGCATACGCGGCCGCCAACTTCACAGCCTCGTTGAATATTTACTATTTTGCGAATGTAGTCGGCGTCTTCTTGCCCAACTTTACTCATGGCTTCGTTTCGAATCTTATCCAAGTCTTTGCCCAGTAAGTCGAGAGTTTCTGCATTTGGTTTTTTCATCGTTATTTCCTGCCTTTTAAAGGTCAACAGCCACATCACCCACTGGAACCGAGATACAGAGCTTGATGCTCTCTCTTCCGGTATCGGAGTGAAGGCCGGTTTTGGTGTTGTAAACAACACCGCTTGTTTTCGTGCATTGGCATTGCCCGCAGAGCCCCATTTTACAGCCGGACTGCGGGTTTAAGCCGCTTTGCTCTGCTAAGCTAAGAATAGACTTGGGTTGGTCGCCCTCACTGGAAACGGATTGGCCAGATTTGTTGAACGCTACGAATCCTGCGGCTTCTATTGCCGTATGCTCTATGGGCGCCGCGCCGAAATACTCAAAATGAATTTGCTCTGCGCTTGCTCCGGATTCGACACAAACTCTTTTCGCGGATTGAATCATTCCGGTGGGCCCACATATGTAGATGTCCGAGCTTGCGAATCCTGGGCAGTAATCGGCCAAATGTTCAGCATTGAATCGGCCATGCTCTTGGGTTGCAATGAGCTGGACGTTGATATGAGGATTGGCCCGGCTTAAGGCTTTTAACTCTTGTTCAAAGAGGTGAGAACCTTCTTGCCCGCTGTAGTACATCAGTGTTGTGTTGTGAGACTCCGCGGATTGCGAAATTTGGCCCAGCATGCTTCTAAATGGGGTGATGCCACTCCCTCCAGCAATAAGCAGCCGCGGCCTTGGCTCTGCTGCGAGTATAAATTCACCTTTGGCCATGGATAAACCGATAAAGTCACCAGCTTGAAGAGTTTGGCGAAGACGGGGAGTGACGCGGCCTTGCTCTTGAATACGGACCGTCAGCCTGATGGTCCCTTCTCGCTCATAAGTTGAGGGCGAAGAACTGATACTAAAGCAGCGGCTTAGACGGCGCCCGTTTTGGTTGACTGAGATCTCAACGAATTGCCCGGCGTGAAAGCCTGGCCAGCCAGGGGACGGCTTAAGAATGATTGAGAAAACTTCAGGGCTTTCATCGAGTAATTCAATCACCTGTGCCCGGTGCCCGTTGGTGCTCCAGTAGGGTTTAAAGTGTTGAACAAGTGGCTCAATGTATGAACCGAGTTCAGAGTTGTTCACCATGGCACGTGAAAATTCGCGACCTAAGTTGCGGTACCAATGGCTTGGGGAGTTCGATATTTGGGGGAGGGATGTCATGTGTTTCTCCTTTTGTGTACAGTCGTACACTAAAGTGTCGCTCTTTGGGTAGTTTATTTTCGCCCCCGAAACGGTTTAATTTAAATAATCCTTTAAAATTAGGGATATAAGACCTGATCGGGAGATGTAATTTTGTGTATGAATGCTCACTTCATGAAACTTTATGGGGTGTAAGGCCCCGTATTTGATAGATGAGACGGACTCTGGATGAGCACTTAGTGTATTCATGTACACTCATTGTGTGTTAGATGAAGAGGGCAATGGATAATATCAATCGTAAGCTACGCACCCGAAAAGCGTTAATGAACAGTGCTCTGGAATTGGTTGGCGAGGGTCAACATTTTTCGAGCTTAAGCCTTCGAGAGGTGGCCAAGCGAGCGGGCGTGGTTCCCAATGCTTTCTATCGCCACTTTAAAAATCTAGATGAGTTGGGTTTGGCGTTGGCCGATGAAGTGGGGCTCTTATTGCGTCAGCTGATGCGACAGGCTCGGCTTCAGGGGCTTGCGGCAGACCGGATGATCTCAGATTCGGTAGATTTTTTTATATCCAACGTTCTCAACAACCGAACTCTTTTTCGCTTTATGTCCCAAAGTAGGACGGGTGGTTCGGAGAGTTTACGAGAAGCGATTCGTAACGAATTAAGTTTTTTCGCTACCGAAATGGTCATGGATTTAAACCGGTTGAGGATTTTAAGCCATGTGGAGTCTATTGATCTCGACATGATTGGTCATCTTGTGGTTCAGACCGTGTCGGGGATTGCTTCAGAGCTTTTAGATTTACCACCAGATAGTGAGAACCTGGTGAATGCGATTCGCCAGCGGACCATCAAGCAGGTGCGATTGATTTTCCTTGGTGCCAGTCAGTGGCATTCGGTGGACGACAAAGAGAAAAAGCGTAAAAGCAAAGCAAAGCTTGAGAGTGACAACCCAAGAGATCTGATAAGCGATTCAGAACCTGAGAATCTCACGACTCGAGAAATCGCGGAACCTTCTGAAGCTCCAAAACGAACTGAGCAAGCAGCGACGGTTTCCAAGGCGAAAGCTAAAGCGCGTGCGGATAAAGCAGCGGCGGTTTCCAAGGCCAAAGCAAAAGCGCGTGCGGATAAAGCAGCGGCGGTTTCCAAGGCCAAAGCAAAAGCGCGTGCGGATAAGGCAGCGGCTGTAGCCAAAGCTAAGGAGAAGGCAAAGATAGAAAAGGCGGCAGCAGCCAAGGCGAAAGCTAAAGCGCGCGCGGATAAGGCAGCAGCGACGGCTAAGGCCAAAGAGAAGGCTAAGGCTAAAAAAGCATCAGCTCATCAGGAATCGCTGCGCAAGAAGGCGGAAAAGGCTCAAAGCCTCAAGAAAACGAAATAAAACGGTCTAAAATAGCTATACAGTTGCGCCTTTTGTGACACCGCTTATTCTATAGAAGTAACCCATCAGCGAGGTGTGAATGAACCCGGACAAGATGACGCATAAAGCCTCAGAGGCGTTGCAAGATGCGCAGCGGGTTGCCATTGAAAATGGTCAACAGGCCGTTGAGTCGTGGCATCTCTTGCTGGTTTTAACCGAGCAGCCAGACGGGGTTGTGCGTCCTATCTTGGATAAAATAGGGGTTGATGTTGCAACCTTTGGCGCGGAGCTTAAGGCTCAGGTGGCGCGGTTACCAAAAGTTCAAGGGGGTCACACTTATATGGGTGGTTCACTTTCGGCTCTCTTAACCCAAGGCCAAGCCCATACAGACCGTTTGCAAGATGACTATTTATCTACGGAGCACCTGCTCTTGGCGGCATCCGGTGAGCAGGCTCCGAGCGCTTCGATTTTGCGACGTCATGGAATCACGACCGATAGTATTTTACAGGCGCTGGAGGCAGTAAGAGGAAGCCACCGGGTCACGGACCAAAGTCCCGAAAATAGGTATCAGGCTCTTTCGCGTTACGGCAGAGATCTTACGGAGTGGGCGCGCCGGGGCAAAACAGACCCGGTCATTGGCCGAGATGAAGAGATTCGCCGAGTGCTTCAGGTGTTGAGCCGAAGGACGAAAAACAATCCGGTTTTGATTGGTGAGCCGGGTGTGGGCAAGACGGCCATTGTTGAAGGTCTCGCGCGGCGTATGGTCGACGGCGATGTTCCGATGGGGATGCGTAACAAGCAATTGATCTCTCTGGATTTGGGCGCGTTGGTCGCCGGGGCGAAATACCGAGGCGAGTTTGAAGACCGGCTCAAAGCGGTGTTGAAAGAAGTAACCGAGAGCGATGGGGAGGTCATTTTATTTATTGATGAACTCCATACCTTGGTCGGTGCAGGCGCAGGTGAGGGCGCAATGGATGCATCAAACATGCTTAAGCCAGCTTTGGCCAGAGGCGAGCTACATTGTATTGGTGCTACCACGCTTGACGAATACCGCAAGCATATCGAAAAAGATGCAGCTTTGGAGCGGCGCTTTTCGCCCGTATTGGTCCAACCACCGAGTGTAGAAGATGCGGTATCGATTCTTCGTGGATTAAAAGAGCGTTATGAAATTCACCATGGCGTACGCATTCAAGATTCGGCAATCGTCGCCGCCGCTACGTTAAGCAACCGGTATATCACCGACAGATTTTTACCGGATAAGGCCATCGACTTAATGGATGAAGCGGCCAGTTTGCTGAGGATTCAAATTGATTCATTGCCCGCTGAGCTCGACACCTTAAGGCGAAAGATTGTTCAGCTTGGTATTGAGCGTCAGGCCCTGCTTAAGGAAAAAGACGAGCCAAGCCGTTTGCGCTTGGAAAAAATCGAATCGGAGCTTGGCGAACTGCGCGGTGAAGAAGGCGAAATGGAGTCTCGGTGGCAGACTGAGATGAAGAAGCTCAAGCGTGGCCAAGTGGTCAAAGAAGATCTGGAGAAGCTTAAGCAAGCCCAGCTCTCGGCCGAGCGTGACGGTGATTTAAACCGCGCGGCCGAGCTTAAATTTGGTCGTATTCCTGAGCTAGAAAGAGAGCTTGAGGCTTTGTCGGCGGCAGAGGAAGAAGAAGAAGACCGCCTGCTTCATGAAGAAGTCAAAGACGAGGATATTGCGGCCATTGTAGCGAGGTGGACGGGCATTCCTATATCGCGCATGCTCGAGAGCGAAGTGGAAAAGCTTTTACGGATGGAAGAAAATCTGGCCTGCCGAGTCATCGGGCAGGGCTCAGCCTTAACGGCAGTCTCTCATGCAATTCGCCGGAGCCGTTCTGGCTTGGGAGAACCCAACCGGCCCATCGGCAGCTTTTTGTTTATGGGACCAACTGGGGTGGGCAAAACAGAGACGGCACGGGCATTGGCTGAATTTTTGTTTGACGACGAGCAGGCTATGGTTCGGATCGACATGAGCGAGTACATGGAGAAGCATTCGGTCTCGCGGCTGATTGGGGCGCCTCCTGGCTACGTGGGTTACGATGAAGGGGGTCAGCTGACGGAAGCTGTTCGCAGGCGACCTTACTCAGTGGTTCTTTTAGACGAAGTTGAGAAGGCGCATTCTGATGTTTTTAATATCTTACTGCAGCTTCTAGACGACGGCCGCTTAACCGACAGCCAAGGACGAACGGTTGATTTTCGAAATGTAGTTGTCATCATGACATCCAACGTTGGTTCAGATGCGATTCAGCAATTTGCCGGGCGCGATGAAGATAAAATGCGGGAAATGGCGCAGGCTGCTTTGAGAGAGCAATTCAGGCCTGAATTTATCAACCGAATTGATGATATCGTTATTTTTCATGCACTTACGCACGATGAGATCGATCGAATCTTAGATTTGCAGTTGGTCATTTTAGGCAAGCGTCTGGAAAGCCGAGGGCTGACTCTAGAGCTCACGGATGCTGCGAGGGAAGCACTTTTGGCCGAGGGCTTTGATCCCATGTTTGGTGCCCGTCCATTGAAACGGGCGGTTCAAAACCATGTTCAAAACAACATGGCAACGGCACTTCTGGCGGGTAGATTTTACCCCGGGGACACGGTCATCGTCGATTTCGTGGATGGTGAGTTCACCTGTGACAAAACTGGGGGTGCTTCACAAGCCGACCCGATGGTTCATTAAACACGATCTTGCTCTAGCCCGAGGCATATTCTAAACTTAAGTAAGATTAACTCGGCGGGAGCAGCTCGGTCGGAATGAGTGCAAAATTTTTTGGACAGTTTTTAATTGAAGCAGGTGCCATCAGCTCATCACAGCTGCGGGAAGCCCTCGATCTCATGGAATCAGACTATGAGAAGCTGGGCGAGTTGGCTGTTAAGCTCGGCTATTTGCGCAAGGAAGATGTAGCAAGGCTGCACCGTGAGCAGCGCTATGTTGATTCCCCTCTGGGTGAGTTGGCCATAGAGCGCGGCTTGATGACCCGAGAACAACTCGACGAACTCCTGAACAGGCAATCCGATACCCGGCTAAGAATTGGTGAAGCGTTGGTTCGCCTGGGTTACATCGAAGAGACAAAAATTGAGTCTCATTTTCTGAATTTTAAACGCAGCCAAGATCTTATCGTTGAAAAGATTCGAACCTTACCGCTGGAGTTATCCAGCAACCGGTTGGCCGAATTTGTCGTAGGTTTCTTTCCTAAGATCACAATGCGTATCGCCGATATTCGCTTGAAGATTGCTCAAGGCTGTGAGGCGGCTGAGCGCCATTTAAAAGATCATACAGCATCGGTCTTAATCAGTGGACCCGAGCCGATTGAGTTCAGTCTCTCTGTGGATAAAGATTTCGCCGAAGGGATCCTTTGGGGCTTGTTGGGGGGCGAAATCGCTCCGGAAGACGAGCGCCCAAGTTATGAGGATTGTCTTGGCGAATATGTGAGTATTGTTGCCGGCAATGCCTTGATGGCGTTGCAAGAAGAGGGTGTACGCGGACGAATTGAACCACCGTCGTATAAAAGTGGTGTACCCACTGGTGCCTTTGCGTTTGTTTTAGCGTCTACCCGAGGGACGGGAACACTTCTTATTACGCCTCGTTGATTTCAACGTCATCCGTATGGGTGCTGGCCAAACCAAATGCTACCAAAATTGCCGGCAATAAGATGAGGCAAGCCAAGAGGCAGCATAGAATCCCGATAACCATAATCAGACCAAGGCTAAACATCGCACCGTGTTCTGAGAGCATGAGGCCTGCAAAACCAACCATCGTTGTGATCGAAGCCACGACCACCGCGCTGCCAGTCCCTTGAAGAAGGTCCTCAAGGTGAGCGACGCCGCCGCGTAGCTGCGCGCTTTGTTTATAGCGATGCACCAGGTGAACACCGGCATCGACTCCGATGCCAAGAACCAGGGGCAGCACCACCACATTGGCCGCATTAAAATGAATGTCAAAAACGCTCATGATGCCAAGCATCCAGAGCCAGCCGGTCGTCACCGGAATGATGGTCAGTATGATTGCTTGTAAATTACGAAAGTCCCACCACAAAATCGCCAAGATGATGAAGGCGGCCAGCATGGCGACCTTTTTGAATCCACTGATAATCATTTGGCTGTGTGTGTGGAGGGTGATGGCGAAGCCAGAAACATTCGGGTCGATGGTTTCAAGCTCTTTAGCGAAGTTGGAGGCTACTTCTCGATCCCAGATATTACCGGAAGGGTAAACGTAAAGTGCGAGGGCATCGTTTTTCTTAGATACGAACCGCTGCCGTAAAATAGGCGGTAAATCCATGATTTGATAATGGCCACGCTCGAGAATCTTTTGAGCCGAAGAGAAGGCACGATGCATTACATTGGCCAAAGAGATAGAGAAATCACTCAATCTGCCGTCTGCACCTGAGCCCACGACTGCTAGACGTTTGATGATTGAAGCGGTCGCTCCAAGAGCAACGTTGGCTTCTTGAGTGTCGCGCCCCAATACTTTGAGGACATCCTTAATTTTCTGAATATGAACTTGAATGGTTCTGACAAGAAGTGTCAGTTCTTGCGAATTAAGAGATGTTTTCCCGGCTGATTGGAAATCGGGAAGTTTGTTGTCGAGCTCTTTCATGATGTCTTCAAGAAAATGTATTCGCTGGCCCTCAAGTGGCGGCAAGGCATCACTGGCACTGTGGACGGAACCCACACTTGGAAGAGCCAGTAATTTCTTTTTCATCTCGCGAGCATCTTCAATACTCGGGGTGATGATGTTTGCGAAACCGGGTCCAAAGCTTGGGCTTTTTTCCAGAAGCAGCAGTGCCTCGGCGCTCTCGGAGCCACGCGGCAGAAAATCAAAATAACGATAATTGAAGCGAATCTGATTGAGACCCAATCCGCCAAGCAGGGCCAGCGCCACGCAACCAAGAATAATAGACCGTGGGGCTTTCTCTACCCAGAGGGTTAGCGCAGTGAGCCCAGGCAGCTTTGTGGAATGGACTTGTGGACGTTGTCCCCATAGCCCGAGCACAGCGGGTGCGACGCAAAAAGTCACAGCCAGCATGACCACAAGCCCAACAGCTGTAATGACTCCAAGCTCGGCAAATGCGGTGAATTCGGTGGTGGCCATACTTAAAAACGTAAGAGCGGTGGTAACGGCGCCGGTTAAAATAGCGGGGCCTGCTCGTGCCATACTTTTTTGAATGGCCTCTTTGAGCGGAACCCCAACGCGCTTGAACTCGTTAAAGCGCGATAACCAATGAACCGGAAAATCGATGCCGAGTCCCATGAGTACGGATAAAAAGGAAGATGTAATCAGGTTGAGACCGCCGTAGGCCACGCGGACGAAAGCCAGTGAAAACATAATGCCAAGAAGCATAGGCAAACCAGCGACGACGGATTGACGAAATGAGCGAAAGAAGAACCAGAATAAAGCGAAGATACCAATACCCGTTGCAATACCAGAGCGCATCAGCCCGCCGCGGATAATACCAACCTCATCCGCGGACAAAGCTGGGATCCCGGTTAGTTGAGCACTGACGCCTTGGAAGCTGGGATCTTTTTCAAGCTCGTCGCGGATAGCTCTTAGCTCTTCCACTACGGGCTGAATTTCCGCAATCTCATCACCTTCGAAAGTAGGGAAAAGGACGAGAATATGAAATTCGCCGTCTTCGCCGACGAGATACTGGGCTGAGTCGAGTCCGGATTGATTCGGCTCTGGGTCACTGTCGCGCGTCACCGAAGCCCAAGGACTGTCGCCTGCCAAATAAGCATCGGTCATTTGGGCAAGCGTGGTCACCTGACTCAGAGCCCGGTCGATTTGCTTGGTGGAAATCATCGGACCGAAAGGCGAAAGCATTTGAATTTGCAGGGCGGCAGCGAGACTTCCGAGCTTGGACTCAAATGCGTTCGCGTAGGTCGGGACTCCACCGCTGATAAAACTCTCGAGATTCTCACCCGCTGGCACCAAAAGCTTTAAATCTGTGAGCTGGCTGAGATCTTGGACCAAGATGGCTTCGGCGAGTTCATCGGGACCCATATGCCCCAAAGTACGGCCCTCAAAACGTGGATTGGCTTCTAATTCCTTGGTTAGAGCATCAACCATATTGCGTCGCTGGGATTCCGTACCGCCGCTGAGAACGAAAATAGGCATTTCAGGTGCCCCGAACTCCTTGATAAAGTTCATCATTCTGAGCTGATAGGGGTTGTCATGGGCGACGAGGTTGTGGCGAGAGGTGCTGATCTCAAGTTGTGAGATCCAATAAGTGGACGAAAGGGCCAAAACCATGGCTATTAGGATCACAAGTCCGGCTCTACGTAGGACAAGCTCAATAAATCTCTGCAGCCATGTGTGTCGGTTGTTGTTTTCCATTAGTCTCTGGCTATTGTATGCCCCAGAGTCTGCGGAGAGAAATCTTTGACTCTTTTTGCTGTAAAATAAGGCGGTTTTTGGATGGGTGAGACAGAACAAGACAAGAAAGATCATCTTTGGGGAGATGGCGCGGATGCGGGTATGCATCCAGCCCTCGCGGTGATTTCGGATTCTCTAAGACAAGATATGCCGTTGGCGGACGCTGATTTACGAGGAAGTGCGGCGTATGCTCGCGCCCTTGGGCGGTGTGGCGTGCTGAGTGAAGAAGATGGCGAGATTCTTGGGAGTACCTTGGATACGATGCGCGACGAGCTTCATTCTGGAGATTGGAAGCCAAAGGGTGCCGAAGATATTCACACTGCCATTGAGGCAGAAGTGACCCGGCGACTTCCTGAGCTCGGTGGCCGATTGCATACGGGCCGAAGCCGAAACGACCAGGTGGGCACGGCATTTCGCCTCACGGTCATGGATAAAATCGACTTGATTGTGAAGGCGCTCATTGGCGTTCAAGAACGCCTGCTCGCACAAGCTGAAGTGAACCTGGATATTTTGATGCCAGCTTACACGCACATGCAGCGGGCACAGCCGATTCGTTTGTCGCACTGGATTTTGAGCTATTTTTGGCCGCTCGAGCGAGACATTGAACGGTTCTTACAACTGCGCGAGCGTTGCGGCGTGTTGCCGTTGGGCAGCGGGGCGGTGGCAGGGCACCCTTTTAATATCGATAGGCAATGGTTGGCTTCAGAGCTTGGTTTTCAGGCCATCAGTGAAAATAGCATTGATGCCGTTGGTGACCGTGATTTCGCGCTTGAATTTGTATTCCTGTGCTCGATGGTCGCGATACACCTCTCACGATTGTGTGAAGAGTTGGTCATTTGGAGCTCCGCTGAGTTTGGTTACATCAAGTGGCGCTCAGATTTGGCCACGGGCAGCAGTTTGATGCCGAACAAAAAGAACCCCGATCTTCCGGAATTGGTTCGCGGCCGCTCAGCCCAAACACTTGGTGAAGTCGTCTCTATGCTAACGTTGCTCAAGGGCTTGCCCCACAGCTACCAGCGTGATCTTCAAGAAGATAAGCAGCCGGTTTGGCGTTCAGCATTTATCGCACACAGCAACTTGGTTGCCATCGCGGCCGCGCTTGAAGGCATTCGCTTCAATGGGGAACGAATGGGTGAGGCGCTTACCGATGATACGTTTGCCACTGAAATGGCGGACATCTTAGTGGACCGAGGGATTCCTTTTCGAAGTGCTTACCGTGTGGTTTCGCGCATTGCGACGGCTGCCCGTGAAAAAGAGTGCTCGATTAAGCAAGTTGCTCAAGAAGCTGACCCTTCTCTCTTGGAACCTCTCACGCTCGAGGATATTGAGGGCCTCAGTGCACTTAAGTCGGTAGAGCGTAGAACTGCCGCTGGGGGTACCGCGAAGTCCGCTGTTCAAGAACAAATGGATGAAGCTTGGGACATTGTTGAATTGTATAAAGAGCGTCTAGGAATAAAATAGAAAAGGAAGGCCCGATGGCTGCCAAGGAATCATTCGATATCACAACGGGTTGTGATCTTCAGGAAGTGGATAACGCTGTAAACCAGACTCTTAAGGAGTTGGGGCAACGTTTTGATTTCAAAAAAGTGAAGTACACTTTGGAGTTTAGCCGAGGCGAAGAAAAAGTCGTTCTTACGGCCGACGATGAATACAAGCTCGACGCGATTTGGGATGTGTTGCAGACTAAGTTTATTCGGCGCGGTGTGCCGATCAAAAACATGGAACGCAGTGAGCCTCAAAAAGCCGGTGGCATGACGATGCGTCAGGAAGTGACGCTCCAGCAGGGTATTCCCACGGATACGGCAAAAAAGATTGTTAAATTTCTTAAAGACAAGAAGCTTAAGAAAATCCAATCTCAAATTCAAAAAGACCAAGTACGCGTGACATCGGGTTCTCGGGACTCGTTGCAAGAGGTCATCAGTATTCTGAAGGCTGAGGACTTTGACGTCGAACTTGAGTTTGGGAATTTTCGCTCCAATTGACGCAAGAGAGCCGCCAGATTCTTCACATTGATATGGATGCCTTTTTCGCATCTGTAGAACAACGTGAAAACCCCAGCTTGATAGGCCAGCCTTTGGTGGTTGGAGGGCGCAGTGGGCGCGGAGTTGTGGCCGCCGCTTCTTACGAAGCGCGCACCTTTGGGATTCGTTCTGCGATGTCGATGCGGGAGGCTCTCTCTCGTTGCCCAGATGTTCATGTGGTGGCGCCGCGTCACAAATTTTACTCGGAAGTGAGCAGGGAAATCTTTGAAGTCTTTCGAAGGTACACGCCTTTGGTTGAAGGTATCTCTTTAGACGAAGCTTTTTTAGATGTTACAGGCAGTCAGAAGCTATTTGGGACAGCTGTGGGCATTGCCCAGAGGATAAAAGCAGAAATCACTCAAGAGACTCAGCTTGTGGCCAGTGCGGGTGTTGCCCCATCAAAGCTCGTTGCAAAAATTGCCAGTGATTTAGACAAACCCGATGGGTTGGTTGTCGTTAGACCTGACGAAGTACGCAGCTTTTTGGCACCCTTGCCCATTGAACGAATGTGGGGTGTCGGCAAAGTGGCCAGCGCAGGACTAAGGGGCGTCGGGATTGAAACATTAGGAGCTTTGTCACGGGCACCCTTATCGGTTTTGTCGCCAGTGTTGGGCCAAAATGCAGCAAATGTTCAAGCCCGTGCTCGAGGAGAAGACAACCGCGAAGTGGTGACAGGCTCAGCGCCGAAATCTCTGGGAGCAGAGTCTACATTTGAGACGGATATCAACGAGGTGGCCCTGCTTCGGCGGTATTTATTGCGTCATGCCCGAGAGGTAGCCCGCAGGCTAAATCATAAGGATTTAGATGGCCGCGTGGTCACTTTAAAGATTAAGTATAACGATTTTAAAGTTCGAACACTGCGCCGAACCCTTTCGAACTCTGTGAGTGATACCGACAGCATCTACGAAGTTGTATGTGAGCTTCTGAATCAGGTTGATCTGAGCGTACGACCGCTTCGGTTGATAGGGCTTAGTGTGAGCGACTTTGTGAGAAGTTCGCAGATGACTCTTTTTGAGGCGCCGCAAAATGATAAGCGACTGAAAATTCAAGATCTGAGTGATAGTATTGCGAACCGGTTCGGGGATGCAGGGCTTACCCGCGCGTCGCTCCTAGGCGGTTTGGCTAAAAAAACACCGCCAGATAAGAATCGGTGAACGTCTGACATTGTGTTTTGAATTGAGTTTGTAGGCGAGCCGGTCAGCCCACCAACCGGTCTGTGTTGAAACAACCTCACACTGCCACTTGTCTGCGATAAACATATTCCCAGCTTTTTCACGGTCACGTTCATAACTTAAAACGTAGACATCTTGATGGGTGCGTTCTCGCATTTCAAACATCGTCCAATGCAACCACTCGGCGTGGAAAAGTCGCTTGCGCTGAATGTTGATGCCTTTTCGGTTGAGAAAAAAGGTGTGGGTTTCAGGGCCGATTGAAATGAGGTTAACAATCTCAGGGCGCTCTCGTACCCAAGACATCGTCTCTCTTAGATTCTTTTGGCTTTGCCCCATACAGACGACAAAAAGTAAGACGGCGTGTAAAACCAGGACCGGTTTAAACCAGCGTCGAAATTGGCGACCAACCATCCCATTGGAAAATTGAGGGCTTTCGTCAATCATTTGGACCGCGAGTGCGATGATAACGAGAAAGAGCGGCAAGACAGGGAGCATAAACCGTTCTTCTTTGTGACCAATCAGGCTGTGAACCAAGATAAAGGCGATGAGTGGAAAGGAGATAAGGGCATAGCGTTTGAGGGCCAGCCAGAAAGGTTTAGCCAGAACGAAGGTGAAGGGCGGAATGGTCAGCAGCGCAAAGAATCCGATATAGCTAAAGATGCCCGATCGGGTGAGTCCGTCGTGAGGATCTAGGTTCAATCGAAAATTCTCGATGACAGGGCCCAAGAATTGGCCGGTTGTGGCGTAATCAAATAACCCTTGAAGCAATACGCCCACACCGCCGCCAAGGGCTAAGGCCAGAACGTGCTTACGTCCCTCGGGTGACTGGTGGGCACGGTGCGCATTCCAAAACAGAGCCAAGGCGACACCGAGCGCAGCGACCCCCACTTGGAAGCGAAACCAGCAGCTGGCAGCGATGAAAAATCCGCCCCAGATGATTTTTAGAGGACTTTGGTGAGCGACTAAATAGAGCCCATAGATCAGTGGTGGGATAGCCATGGCCTCAATCAGAAGCCGCGTCCCGGCGTAGGGCATAATAAAATGAAGAGCCGCCAGCCAAGTTGCGATGGCTGTTGTTTTGGGGTTGGCCGTGAGTTTGTCGACCAGAAGATAAACGCAAACCACTGTGAGGAGGCTGTAGATACCCAGTGATGCGTGAAGTGCTCTTAATAAATTTTCAGGGTCATCGATTCCCAGGCCCTTGAAGAACCGGAGCAGCCCATACAAAATTTTAGGTGCCAAAAAGCTTCTGGCTCCGGCGGCAGGTAGATCGCTTGAGAGCCAATCAAATTCAGGGTCTTCAAGCCAAGCCAGTGCCGGTGCAAGAAGATGGTAGTAGTCATCCCGTGCGTGAAAGCCTAGGCCCACAATCGAGGAGATGAGCCGCGCGACCAAACCCAAAAACAGGGGAAGGTATAAACGATGAAAAATAGAAAGGTTCATGGGTTGGGATGGGTTTTGAGTTTGTGTTCTAAAAATTTTCCAACAATGGTCATGGCTTTATTCGGATTACCTGCATGCCAGCGAGCAGCGGCGCAGTAAGACCTCATAAAGCTGTCCCGGGCATCTCCGCGCTCAGGTACTACAAATCGAAGCATTTGGTAAAGATTGATAATGCGTTGGCGTCGTGAAAGGCGAAAACCCACGCGGGCGAGGTCTAGCCAGCGAAGGGTGTATTCACCGGGCTCAGCTCCTGGATGAGCAAAAGCGTGAAAACCTTTGAGGTCACCATGAAAGAAGCCTTGGTTATGGCTATGTGCGAGTGCTCTTCCCAGAGGCTCCATGGCACTGAGACCGTTTTTTTTCATCGCCAAGCTTAAGTAATCGTCCAAGATCAGGTTGCCTGGCTCAAACGCGGTCTGAATTTGGCAGCATCGAATTAAGCTTGGTCCATACCAAAGCTCTAAATACCCTTTGCTTTGGGCTGCGGCTAAGTTGAGCGTTTGCGTGCGGCGTTGAAATTTATGCTCCCGAGCAGCAACAGAGCGTGAGAAGAGACCCGCTAGGCTGCCTCGAAAATGGGCAACCTCGGTCATTTTGACGATACGTGGGCCTTGGGAGGTCTCAATCTGCACGACCCACCGCTTGAGCTGGTTTTGGTAGAGCAATCCGAGTTTTTCCTCAACACCTTCTTCGACCCGTTTGGGATCAGGGTTTGTTTTGAGATGTTCGTGAACCCGCAATGTCAGCTCGCCATCAAGGGCTTGGGATTTGGCGTGATGAAGGAGCCCGATGATGCGTTCGCGCTCTTCACCGTCGTCGAGGCACCCTCGAATCCATCCGCGCTCTACACTTGGTGTTACTTGCATGGCTGCCTTAGGCTTGCCGAGGCTGTCGGGATGCTAGGCTTTGCGCAGTGTCTTTGCCTTGGACCAGGGCTCCTTCCATGGAGTCATATGTCCAGGAGCCGTAACGGCCGATGGAAAGAATGTCACAGCTCTCCAAGAACTCCATGACCGTTGCTCGTGCTTGGCCATAGGCGTGGTCCATGAGGACGTAGGCGCAGTCGATGGTGGTTTTATTCAAGAGGACTGGATCTTCGTTGGGCTTAAGGTATCCGGCGCATCTCAGGCCCTTTAAAATGTCTTCAGCTGAGTAGGAGCATGGCGTTCCTCGAAGGTGTGAGACCTCGACGTAATAAGAACGGTGATCTTCTGGGGCAACCTGGGGAACTGCGGCGCTGGCAGACCCGATGCGATAAAACGGGAATTGCTTCTCTGGAAAATAAGTCCAATGAGGTGCGCCTTCTGGGTTTTTACCTTTGAGTCCAATATCCCAGTAGGTGACGCTGGTCGCTCGCAGCTTTTGCGCGGCTTCAAGTACTGCCGCAGGGACGTCTTCCATCGCGAGAATAAGATCTTTTAGAGGAAGTGTAGAAACCAAAAAAGTGTACCCGTAGCTTTGCCCGGATGAGGTACTCACTTCTTTTTGTTTCCAGTTGATTCTTGTGACCGCTTCACCGAGCCGGATATCGCTTTTTGATGTTTCGTAGAGGCGCTGAGGCAGACGTCCGATGCCGCCAGACTTCGGGTATTGAAAGGTCGCGTTGTATCCAAGGCCGTGGCTAGCCCCCATAGGACTTAAAGCGCCGCGAACGACTTCTTCAGGCTTGGGGATGGGCACAAATCGCTCACACCATTCGTGAGACATTTGTGAAGGCGGAATTGTGAAAATTTTGGTGTTGTAAGGAACCATGAAGTGGTCAGCGATACCGTCACCCATACGTTGCCGGATATAGTCCTCGAAGCTTTTGACCTCAGGGGCATCACCACGGGCCAACTTTTCCCGAGCTGCGAAGAAACCTAATAGACAATCGGTAACCACATCGTGAGGAAGCCCGTAGGTGTTGGCCTGAAATGGGTAGGGAGTATGAATGCCGTGCGAGAAGATCGAGGCGGTTCGCTCCACCGTAATCAACTCATCTCCCATCAAGGATTCAATCCAGGTGCGGATGCTTGGATCACGCATGTGCAACCAGTGACCGGTGAAGTCTGACGTGAAACCTTTTCGCTCAAAAGAGCGAGCAAGTCCTCCAGCCACGGTTTGCTTCTCGAGAATACAAGAGGGGCCCGGCAGGTGATGTCCACAGGACAACCCGGCCAGGCCCGCTCCTATAATAAGATTACGTTCTTTATTCGTTGCTTTAGATTCACCCATTACAAAGCGAATCTACTCATATCTGCACCTTAAAGCGAGTGCTCGTACTCCTGAACCTCGGCTTCCCAGGTTTCTGGTTCAGCTGTCATTTGACTGCGTGCAGTATCGTCGCGCATTTGCGCAGCTTCCTTGCGAGTACGGCTTGTATGACGCTTGCGCCCCTGCTCCCGTTTCACCTGCTCAATGAGGCGATCTCGTGCGAGGTCGATTGCTTTATAGATATTGTCGTCTACTTCTCTAATATTGATTGGCCGACCATGCGGCATGAATACCGATACGTGGCATTCGTGACTTTTCTCTCCCTTGTTTTCCCCAAGAAATCCTAGATCGATTTCAATTTTTGCGGCGGGCCGGTCGAAAATCTTCATCAAAGACTTACCAAGTTTTTCCTCGGCATGTTCTTTCACTGCTGGTGTTAAGTTGAAATGCCGGCCTTTCACAATAACTCTCATAGAGCCTCCGTGCGCGTCTTAGACGCGGATTTAATTTAGCGACGAAGAAATCCCGATTGGGATGCTTCGTCACGATAAAAGATTGCATTGATTTTTTTGAATGAATCGAACGGTAAACAAACTGGCAACTTATAAAATTCCAAATGTCTTCACCAAACAATCTAGATGAAGCGCTAATCGGCTCTAGAACGTCCGACCGGCTTGGCACCTAGCCCTTAATGATTAAAGTATGGGATCAATTCATCTGAAGGTCCACCTCTACGACTATCTTTTTTTATGAATAATTCAATCTAAAGTGCAGATCGCAGATCGCGAATATTTTGATGTAAGACAAAGTAAGTGTCAGACTACACACATGAACGAAGAGCAAAAGTTGTTGGAAGTATTAGGAAGAATTGAAAGCCGGCTCGACGAGATCGAGATTAAGGTCGACTCCGTAAAGAACGGCAATCGTAAGTCGCTGGAGTGGATAGGCATGCTTTCGGAGCATGTTCGCGACCTTGATGCGTTTCGCGAAGAGGTTCGTGCATCCTTCGAGCCGCTCAGTGGTAAGCTGGACAATATCGATGAAGTCGTGAGGATTCTACGGCATGCTACCGTCGATATATCGCGCCGCGTAGAAGGCATGGAGCACGGCGAGGCTTTATCCGCTTAGTTTAAGATTCACCGATGATTAGGGAGATTTTTTCTTGAAAGATCTCAACGGTAAACGGCTTACCAATGGTAAAGAGGGCACCATTTTGCATGGCAAGCTCAATCATTTCATCGGTTTGTTCTGAAGTTACAAAGCCTATTTTGATTTCTGGATAATCGGCCCTAACGGCCTGCAAGAGTTCGAGCCCATTCATGTTGGGCATATTCCAATCAGAGAGAATCAGTTCGGGCTCAAACACCTGAATTTGTTCAATAGCCTCCAGCCCATCGCAAGCTTCGGCGTATTCGTGCTCGTCAAAGCCCGCGCGGTGCATCGTGCGCTCCACAAGCCGTCTCATCGGCTTGCTGTCATCCACAATCAGAATTTTCATAACCAGTTCTACCCCTGCCTTTAGATTATCCTCGCAGGCGGTATTTGATTACAAGGCCTAAGGCGGCCAAATCTTACATAAAGCGTGTGCAGTAATACGGTCAATTGTTGGGTTAGCTGTAGTCTGTTTCATCAAGCCAAAAAAAAGGGGACCGTGAGGCCCCCTTTTAATATTTTCAATGTGTAGATGATTATTACGTCAATCTACTTTGATTTCTTTGGCTCCATCTATGGCAGCGCCTTTGGCGACATACCCGATAGCTCCAGGGTTAGCGGCAACGAAGGCAGCTAAATCTGCCTCACTGGCAAATGCTTGAGGCATTTTACCTTTACCGGAGAAGACCATCTTTCGCCAAAAGTTCTGAAACTGTTTAGCCGTCTTGCCTGCGAACTTTTTCACAAACTTATCGTGAGCATCACCGCCTTCTAAGATAACAAGCATAACTTTGCTGCCGTCATCCCATTTCTTGGTTTTGCCCAAAAGGATTTTCTTCAAATCTTTCTTGGATATCGTATCAGACGGGTGATCCGCTTTTACGATGGCAATTGCGTCTGCTAGTGCAGTCCCGCTGAAGAGCGTGCAGCTCAACAACAGAGCGGGCACGAGCAGAGCCGATTTTAACTTATTCCACATCATTTTGTGGTGTTCCTTTCGGTTCATGTTCGTTTCCCGCCGCATCAGAATGTCAGAGTGGTCTTGGCACCAAACATGGTCCAATACCGCTCTAGCGATTCTTGTTCAGGGTTCATAGTTTCGTAGGCTCTGGCTGTACCATCAATGAAGTGTGCTTCAAGTTTGATGAGCCAGTAGTCGTTCACGTCGAAGCGCAATGAAACAGCAAGATCTTTTTGCCATGCATCGTGACGTGGTTGCAGTTGTTCTGGGTTATTTTGCAGGTCAGGCGCATAATCTCCGCAGTTTGAACCGTTCAAGCCGTCTCGGCAATCTGGGTCGTACTGAATGGATAAGTATGTAGCCATCTGCAGCCAATCGCTGAAGCGATAGGATGCCTGCACATAGAATGATTCTTGGTTTAGAAAGCTGTTAGGAACAGTCCCAGCTTCGTTGGCTGTGGACTTAAACTTTCCGAAGTACCGCGTATACTCTGCCGTGAAAACAAAGTTTTCGTAGGTGTATTCAAGTGAACCAACCCAGAAGAGTAGATACGGAACTTCCATGACAAGATTTCCGTCATAGTTATTATCGACAACCCCAATAAGCTTAAGCTCATCGACGAGGTTATCACTGGCCTTCAGGTCAACCGTCGCTTCATAGAAGGAGAAGGTTACCTTAAGTACAAGCGAGCCCCAATCGTAGTCTGTAAGCTCTTCAAATGGAGTGTTCCATTGAAGCGCCAAGCCTGCGTAGAGAGAGTTATCAATGTTCCGGTATTCAACGGCGTAAGTTTTGGTGTAGGAGTTGTACCCGTCGTTTTCGAAGAAAGCTTTCATCGAGCTTTCATCTCCATCAACCGGAGCTCCCATAACCGCACCAAGGCTTAATTGATAATCGAAGTTACCTAAGTACCAATCTTCAAGGTCAAGGTTACCGTAGGCTTGAACACCGTTGTAGTTAACCAAAAGGTCTCGAATACCAAGGAAGTAAACGGACTGCGGTAAAATAACCGTTGCCCGTGTTAAGTCCAAATCTTGATATTCTCCGAAGAGCCCGTACGGCTGCTTCACTCGACCCGCGCGGATGTTGAACCAATCTGTGATGTTATAATCAAGAAAGGCCCAGTCAATCGCTGGCATGAACTTACCAATGTCACCTAAGCTTCGCGCGTATAGTTGAATACCAAAACGCAAATCATCGGTAACTTGAGTACCAAAGTTCAAGCCAACTTCCGCAAACTCAAAGTCACCTTTGGTGCTTTGGTTAAGAAAGTTGTTGCCTGTGGACTTGAGGTAACCCTGACTGAAAAAGCCGTGGATGTCGACATCCTGAGCTTGTCCAGGACTGGCGCCCATCGTTACGATGAGAGCAGCCAAGGGACCCCAAAGACTGGCCCGGAAGCGTTTACGCCTCCGAAGCATGCATGTCCTTTTCTGGGTCATCGAGAGAATCCTCCCCGGTTAGGATCTTATTAGTTTACGATCTCGAATTGACACATCATTCAATAGCCAATCACCCCAAACCAAAAGTCAGCCTCGGCGTGATTTTTTTTTAAATGAAAGTGTCCCCCTACAAGACCGTCCCTGGAGAAGTCCCAAACTTCCCCATGGGACAATAAATATACTGATCTCAGGATGGTGACGCTAGAAATTTGTTAAATGAGTTTTGTGGGTATGCGGAATATATCTACTTACAGTTTCGGGGAGCCGATAAAACGGGTGCCGAAACGATCCAAAAATTCGACTTCTACGAAGATCCCGGCACAATGGGATCAGGCTGTTAGGACTTTGCACCCATTTTTGTGAGGTTAACTGAACTGACTGGCCTGTTTTTGATAACAGCTCGAAGGAGTGGTTCGGTGCGTATTACCACCAAAATATGGTTGAGCATTGGGGTCTTGTTTTTAGGATACCTTGTAAATACTGCCGTGAGTTATGGGCTTGGGCTTCGCAACGAGATGCGTATCGCCGATACCCGTGACGCTGTTTTTCCGGCGTTTCGGCTTGCCGAGGGTATAACAGTTACTTACGGCAAGGCTATCCGGGGCTACGAAGATGCTGTCATGGCTGGAGACGAGGACGCCTTGGCCGGTGGGGTCGAGTTTTCTGATGAGGTTCTCTCTCAGCTTAAAAAGATGGGTAAAGGCGGTGGATTGTCCCAGGCTCGCCAAAAGCTCGCTAAAGAAATTGTTATAAATATCAACGAGTTATCACCTCAGATCGAAGAGCAGATTGCTGCGCCTTTGGCCGACGTAGAAGACGTAGACTTGGAAGCGTTGGCCCCGGTCCGAGAAAATTGGACAGCGATCGCGGATAAATTACGCAAACTGGCCGATGGTCTCGCGAGTGATCTTGATTCAGAGCTTGAGAGTTTGGCTGACGCCTCAGCAAGCAGCCGCCAAGTCGGATTGTCCGTCTTTATTGTTATGGTTCTAGTCGCTTTTGGTATTTTGGTTCACGTGATGGGTAAATATGTCACGGGCCCGCTGCGCATGATGGTCTCGCGGGTTCGCGATATTGCAGAAGGCGAGGGTGATCTTACCAAGCGTATTCGTGTTGCTTCCAGTGATGAAGTGGGTGAATTGGCCAGCTGGATCAATGAGTTTGTGCAAAAGCTGCAGGTGATCATTTCCAGTGTAGGGGAAACGACTGAAACGCTTACGCACTCCGCACAAGAGATGGCCTCGAATGCGCTGCAAATGACCAACAGTGCAAAAGATGCATCTTCCAAAGCTTCAGATGTAGCAAGCTCCGCAAACCAGGTGAGCCAGGATGCTCAAACAGCGGCAAGCGGCGTGGACGAAATGAGCGCCAGCATTGATGAAATTGCTCTGAACGCTAACAAAGCAGCAAGTGTTGCCAGAGAAGCTGTGACCGTATCGATGAGTACCAACGAGACCGTTGCAAAGCTTGGTCGCAGCAGCGCAGACATTGGTAAGATCACGAAGGTGATTAACGCCATCGCTGAGCAAACGAATCTCTTGGCACTTAACGCAACCATTGAAGCGGCGCGGGCAGGTGACGCAGGTAAAGGTTTTGCTGTTGTTGCCACAGAAGTTAAAGATTTGGCCAAAGAAACAGCCAAGGCGACAAGTGAGATCAGCGGTAAGATTTTAGCAATTCAAGAAGAAGCCACGGCATCGGTTGAAGCGATCGCCGAAATTACGCAGATCATCGAGCAGATCAACGACTTACAAGTTGGGATTGCCGGCGCGGTTGAAGAACAAAGTGTCACGATGAGTCACATTCGACGCAGCGTGTCGGATGCTGCCGGTGGTTCTGGAGAGATTGCTCGGCACATTACTGCCGTTGCAACGACTACCGACGCTACCGCCGGTGGTGCTCGGCACACGGAAGAAGCTGCAGCTGATCTTTCAATGATGGCGGGCGAGCTTCAAGGACTGATCGGTCAATTTCGTTACGAGGACTGATTCCGTCCTCCAACTCCCCTAAAAAAGTGTCCCAAGAATATTGTATGATAATTGCTGTGACCTTTGATTGCGGCTATTCTTATCGTCACTTGGAGTGGTTGCGGGGGACAACTGTTTTTCTCGGGGGCTCCAAGGGCAACTAGATTGCATTAATATTCAGGGGGATTCTGATGCGCAAACTTGGCCTTGCGACTCTACTAACTTTCGCTTTTACGAGCACTGGCTGTTTCTTAATTAACGAATCGCCAACGGCGGAAGAGTTAAACCAGCAATACGGTAACGCTCCACCAGAGCGGCTCATAGCAAACTATGATCCACTGGCGGGTATTCTGCCTTACCCGTCGAATCTTGTGTTCAGCGGTACGGCCGACGGAACGATTAATATACCTGTCTCGAATCCAGATGATTACGGTGACCCGCAAGTGGTTCTAAATAGTTTGGACGGCTTCTCGACCATGCAACCGATGACGCTATCGTTTAGCGGTGTTGTTGATGAAAGCACCGTTATCGCAGGCGACAGCATCCGAGTGTTTGAAGTTGAACTCTTTAGCTTCTTTCTCTACGCAACCAAAGTTGTTCGCGAGTTGGACGCTCCTGATGCGCTTTTAGGTAAGGTTGGGGAGTATACAACTTCTGTCTTCACCGCAGTGAATGTAGGGCCAGATGGCGAAGAAGGTACTGCGGATGATTTTGTTTACGACGGTGTTTCCGTTAATCCCACAGCACCTCTTAAGCCTGAAACTGCTTACTTGGTTATGGTTACAAACGACATCCGGTCGCCAGACGGTAGCCGCGCGGTATATGACCTCATCTACGGCGTGAGCAAAAGCCAAACTCCTCTCCTCGATGAAAATGGTCATACCATCGTCGAACACGTCGAGGGTGCAGTAGGGTCGCTTGGCGATGAACAAGCAGCGGCATTAGAGCCACTTCGTCAAATCAACTCTTCTTTTGAGACAGCGATTCGTACGGCAACGGGCGTCCCGACCGAGAAGATGGTCATGACTTTCGGCTTTACCACGCAGTCCATCTCCACCATGCTCGAAGCCGTTGCAGCAAGCCTGCAGCCCGGAGATGTTCGAATTGGGCCAACCATCGATGCGACTGGTGCACGTGTGACAACTTCTCTGACGCTCGGTACAGGCGAAGGCGATGTCTTTATGGGAACCCTCGATGTTCCTTACTACATCAGCCCGAACAGCGAGCCATGTCACTTTGAGACAGAAGGAAATGATGGCACGGCAGCCTGCCCGGCTATTTCGGGTCGCTGGAGAGGTTACCAAGGAAACTTCCCGACGCGATTTTACTATCTAGGCGGTGGGTACGGACCTGAGCAACAAGGTACTGAGACGATCCCATTTTTCATGACTGTACCTAACGATACTTCTGGCTGTACGAAGCCTGCTGATGGCTGGCCCGTGAATATGTTTGTACACACGATGACTCAAGCACGTTGGAATATGTTTGCCATCTCCGACATCGTATCGAAGAAGTGCATCGCAGGATTTGCGATGGATTTACCGCTTCACGGTATCGATAAAATGTCGGCAAGCGCAGGCCAACCTGGTTGCGAGGGCGCTGTTGATGCCCTTTACGCTTTTTCGGCTGATGCACCGGCGAGCTATACAGCGAAGTCATGTACTTGCTCTGTAGATTCTGACGGCGACGCTGTTTACACAGCGGGTGGTGATACGGGTGACGAGCAAACCGGCTTGGGACTCTATCAGTTGATGCCATGGTTTAACGATGTACGTGACACCGTACGGGAGCGAACGCTCGGCGTAGATCGTACAGCGAACTTTCCAGTGGAAGGTGCCGAGAACGGGCCTGATGGAATTGCTGATGCAACGGGTTCACACTTTTTCAACCCGGCCGCGATGCTTTCGCTTCGAGATGGCATGCGTCAGTCTGTTGTCGATATTATGGTGGCGGCTAAATCCATCCCGACGATCACGGATACTTGGTCAGGTACTCTTTACGGCTTAGGTGTTCAATTATCGACTGTTCCTCTGATTCCTGACGGTTGTATGCCCGCAGGTAGTTCGATTCCGTCATGTGGACCTCTGATTACCACGGGTATCCCGGCTTTATTGATTTCAGATCAGGGAGGCTTGTTGGGCCCGAATGGCGGCACGGTTGAATCCATCGTTGGCGATTTAACTGCAGCCGGTGCTTCGGCGGGAGCAGTTATTGCAACCACTGAACTGAACCATGAAAACGCGGAAGTTCCGACCTCTGGTCTTCTTTACGATGCGATTAAGGCACTGACTATTTCCGGTCAGGTTTCGGAAGAGTACCTGAACAGCTGTGGACAAGTGAATGCTGCGACTATCAGCGCAAATGTTACGGCGACACTCAGTTTAATTTCGGGAGCGGGTGGTAACTTAAGCCCATCGGGTGCTTGGAGTCTTGGGATTCCAGGAGCCGTAGATCCCTACAGCGTACCAAACGTTACGGAAGAAGATGTTGCGGCGGCACTTGGCACTGCGACCACAGCGGATGAAGCGCTGCAGGCAGCATCGGATAATGCAGCAGCGGCAGTTGCTGCGGCCACTGCAGATATCAGCAACGGTGATTGGACAGGCTACGCGGCGTCCATCTTGGCCTCTGCTCAGGCTATGGGACCGCAGCTGGAAAATTATATCGCAACATTTGAGGGCGGCGCATACGTCCCCGATTTTCGACAAGGCGTGGGTTCGCTTGGCGGCGGCGTTGATGCTCTGGCAGCTTTGGGCGGAATCACCACAGTAGGTTGCGCTCCAGGCGAGGTTGCTTGTTTGGGCCCCAACACGGGTAATATTTCGGCAGGTACGCGGGACTCATTGTTGGCTACGTACATCACGGCTGCAACAGCCTATAACCAAGCCCAAGCGGTTATGGATTTAGGTGAAGCGGGCTGGGACGGTTTGATTGCGAACCTTGCCCTCCAGCTTCAAGACGTGGATACCGGTTCACAGACAGTGGCCGGTGCTTCTGCGGCAGTGGATACTGCTCTTGCCACCTATGCATCAACTGGGGCGGCCGCATCGGCCGCTATTGTGGACTTCCGCTTGGGTAGTTGTACAGACCCTGCGCTCTTGGCACCTTTGGGTGCCGCGGCAACAGCGGCCAGTGATTTAGTCACAGCAGTTGGTAATGCGGCAGGAAGTGTTGCTTTATTCGCGGCGGAAGTTGCCGATGCTGAAAACCCCGTTGACCCAGAGACAGTGATTGGTCCAGCTTATAGCCTATTGGCAGCTGCTCAAGGTGCCCTCGATTCACTCACGGCTCTTTCGGGAGCAACGGGTGATATCACTACGGCATTAACGGCTTGGAACGTTGGCGTGCCGATGTTTGATGCTTCACGCATCTCTGTCACAGGCCACGGTGTGGGCGCTGCACTCGGTTTTGTAGCAGCAACCATGGAGCCAGGGATTTCTCAGGTAGCGATGGCTGCTCCTTCGGGCGCGCTTGCTTACTCTTTCGAGTATTCTGATACAGTACGCCCACTCTTGGTGGACGGGCTGAAAGCAGCCGCTGGTTTAGACCCTGATACCCCACTCTGGGAATCATTCTTTGCTGTTCTTCAAACTGCTTTGGATCAAGTGGATCCAATCAACTTCACCGAGCACTTAGATGACCATCAAGCGCTCTTGATTGTTGAGATTGAAGACGATGACTTCTTCCCAGCCGAGGTTGCTAAGCGGCCGTTGGCGGGCAGCAGTGTCTTGGCTAAGCAGCTCGGGCTAGACCGTATTGCAACAAACCACGATCCCGACGGAGATAGTCCGGTTCGAGCTATTACACGCTTGAACACCGACGACAGCTGGGGCGTTCATGCAACGTTTCTTGCTCCGTACTTTGGCTGTGTAACCAATGCTTGCGGCGTGGCAGAGCTGGACCTCGCATGTAATGCGGCAAACGAAGAGCTTCGCCAAGAAGCTTGGAGTCAGATTACATCGTTTATCGCGAGCGAAGGTAAAAGCGTTGAGGTTAACACCATAGGAGGCGGCACAGGCAACCCATTGGTTGATGTCGTTCCGTAATTTCTGAGATTAAACAATTAAAGCCCACCTGGTCCTCGGACTGGGTGGGCTTTTTTTTGCTTCAAGGCTTAGGGCTTTATTCTGCGAGAGCGGTGCCTACTCCTCTGGGGTCGGCTGCGCCGTAGCGAATATTCGTTTTGGGATCGATGGTGATAATGGTTGCGTTGCTCCACCGACCTCCAAGCTTAAGGGTGTGACCTTTGGCTTCGAGTGCTTTGAGTGTTGCCTCTTCCAATGCGAAGTCTTCGACGAAGACCAAATCAGGAAGGTGCTGATGGTGAATACGCCCAATACTGATGGCCTCTTGTGCGTTAGCACCGTGATCGACCACGTGCATGATGGCCTGAGCAACAGTTGTTGGGATACGTGAGCCGCCGGGTGAGCCAATCACCATTTGAAGCGGGCTCGTGAGCGAGTCTTTTTGGAAAACAAATGTGGGCGACATGCTTGAGAGCGGGACCTTACCAGGCTCAACCGCGTTTGCATGGCTTCCCACGATTCCGTAAGCATTGGGCACCCCTGGAGCTGCCGCGAAATCATCCATTTCATCGTTCCAAATCATGCCTGTGCCTTTGGCAACGATGCACGAGCCCCAGCTGTAATTCACGGTTGTGGTCATACCCACAGCATTCCCGTCTTTATCCACCACGCTTAAATGGGTGGTATCCATCCCGGCCGAGTGACTTGCCCCTTGTGTACGTGGCACATCGATAGGCAATGCGCTGCCTTGAGCAGGGGCGATGCTTGTAGCTGGAGTGGCGGTGGGTTCAATGGCTTCTAGTAAAAGAGGACCGCGGTCTTTAGCGATGAGATGTGGAATGAGTCCGGGAAGGTATGAAAGGTAGTGAGGGTCGCCCAGGAGAGCGCGGTCTGCGAACACTCGCTTACTGGCTTCGATATAAAGGTGAAGGCTGTCCACGCTGCGGTACGACTTACTCACCGACCTTTGCTCCATCACATTAAGCAGGCTCAAAATAATTTGGCCGCCAGACGATGGAGGCGGAGACGAAACCAATGCATGCCCCCGGTAAGAGCCAACTAAAGGTTCACGGTATCTAATTTTAAAAGTTTCTAAGTCTTGTTTTGAGACGATACCCCCACGGGCTTTCATATCTGCTGCCAGCGCGTCGGCAAGACTGCCCTTATAAAAAGCAGACGCTCCGTCTTTTGAAATTAAGGAAAGCGTTTGAGCAAGCTCGGGCTGTTTGACAACATGGCCAATGGCTGGCGCTTGGTATTCGCCGTTTTTATCTTTGACCAAAAAGATACGGCTGATTTCTGGGTCTTTGCGAAGCTGGGTTAAACGTTTCTTTGCATAGTTTTGGTAGCGCGTGGTTACGGCGAAACCATCGAGGGCATATTCGATGGCGCGTTTGAGAACATCCTGACGACTTAGTTTTCCGTATTGCTCCTGGAGCTCAAGATAGCCGGCAACAGCGCCGGGCACCGCAACGGATAGGATACCGTCCCGCGAGAGTTTGGTGTCTGCTTTACCGTCTCGAATATACATGTCTCGCGTGGCTTGTTTGGGCGCTACTTCGCGAAAATCCAAGAAGCGGATGTCGTTGTTGTTTTTAAGCAGTGCAAATCCGCCCCCACCAATGCCTGATGAGTAGGGCTCAACGACTGCGAGAACAAAGGCCACTGCTGCTGCCGCATCTGCTGCATTGCCGCCGCCGCGTAAGATCTCAACACCAGCTTGGGTCGCCATCGGGTGAGCGCTGACGACCATTCCGGCGTGACCCGCACTGGGCGCGGCCAAGCTAAGCGAAGCTATGAAATGACTGATGGTTACAATGAGTACGAAGACAGATTTTTTCATGGTCAAGCTCCCGGGGGCATTCATGTGCCTGCAACCCATTAATGCAAGCACCGATACTCATCAAGCATGGTCTAGGCCGGAAGTTAACGTTCTTTGATTTGAAATTTACATAGCCGGTGAGAGGCTAACTCGGAAGCTTCGTCTCTAACGCAGTTCACGGCCTTTATGATCCAAGTGGTCAATGTAGCGAAAAAGGGTCATTCGCTCCGGCCCGCGTACCTGTTCAAACATGGCTCGAGCGATGGTTCCACCGCCAGAGGTTGGTTCTGCGTCGAGAATTCTGCATCGAAGCCTCAATTCCTGTGTGGGGAGGCTGAGTTTTACGAAAAGTGACTGATTGACGACGGCCGGATGGATTGTGCGGATCAACATACCTTCTCGTGAGAGATTCCGAGTCTTGCCAATGAGTACCCCGTCAGCACGGTGAACCTCGATGCTGGCCTCGAATCGAGGATGAACCCGGGTCTGAACACCGCATCTTCTGGCCACAATTCGAAATATCTCTGACCGTTTGGCCGGTTGTGCCACAAATTCAACAACATTTTCCTTCTTGAGCTTTTCGATGGTCGGGATGGAGAGCTCTCGGTAGGTACCAATGGCCACGCAGCGTCGCACTTTCTTCCGAATCGTCGCGGCAACCTCGGTAATTGAGGGCGATTGAAGCTCTAAGGAGAGAATAACAATCTGTGGTTTATAGCGTTTGATCGCCTTGATGGTGTCGTCACCGGTGGTCGTAACGATGGTGTGCTCGGTTAATCTGCCACAATCTGCCGCAATTCTGTTGGCGACCTCAGGCACAGGATCGGCCACTACCATGTAGGAAATAGACATGACGACACTATTACATAAGCAGGTGGTGTTGGTCGAGGCCGCCCTAATTTCCCCTCGGTTGATCGGCATCCGGTAAAATTTGCCCTAACTACTTCGAAACACCGGCTTTTCTCGATTCCAATTTCGTTGACAGCTTTCGAAGTTGTTGTTAAATGCGCGCAGCGAGTAGCGCAAGAGGCATTCCCGTCTCCGATAGATTTCGAGATGCAAATCTTAGGAATCTGTTTAGCGCAACTCTAAGGTCCTGATTTCATTATGAATTCAGGTAGGTTTGGTGGGGTATCGCCAAGTTGGTAAGGCACCGGTTTTTGGTATCGGCATTCCTAGGTTCGAGTCCTAGTACCCCAACCATTCTTTTTTACCTATCTCGGAGATCGAGGATCAACACGCCATGGCCAATGAGCAGAGCATCAAGGTTTTTGCAGGTACGTCTAATCCGGACCTAGCCCGCAAGATCTCTGAACTACTGGATGTCCCGCTTGGGGCGATGCGTTCGATGCGTTTTTCCGACGGGGAAATGTACGTTGAAGTTGGAGAAAACGTCCGAAATTCAGACGTTTACATCGTTCAATCGACTTGTACACCAGCCAACGAAAACCTCATGGAGCTCTTGATTACGATCGATGCTCTGAAGCGAGCCTCTGCAAAAACCATCTGCGCAGTCATTCCTTACTATGGGTATGCCCGCCAAGATCGCAAAGTTGCACCGCGAACACCGATCACATCAAAATTGGTTGCCGATCTTCTTTCTGCGGCAGGTGCTTCACGGGTTTTGTCGGTTGATTTACACGCCGGCCAGATTCAAGGCTTTTTTGATATTCCATTCGATCACCTATTCGCTAAGCCAGTTTTACTCGGTCACATGCGAGAGGAATTCGAGAATCTCGATGAAGCGGTCATTGTTTCCCCAGATGCTGGTGGTGTTGAGCGTGCTCGCTCCTATGCCAAGGTTCTCGGAATGGGCCTTGCGATCATCGATAAACGTCGTCCAAAGGCCAATATCGCAAAAATTATGAACATTGTCGGTGAAGTAGAAGGTCTCGATGCCATCTTACTCGACGACATGGTGGATACTGCCGGTACACTTACCGAAGCATCTCGCGCCTTAAAAGATAAGGGTGCCCGCCGAGTTCTAGCATATTCGACACACCCCGTTCTCAGTGGTCCAGCGATTGAGCGCTTGGTTGATTCACCCATTGAAAAGTTAATTGTAACCGACACGATTCCGCTTAGTGAAGAAGCGAAAGCGTGCGGAAAAATCGAAGTTCTGTCTATTGCCCCGCTGTTGGCTAAAGCTTTGCGGCGCATTCATTTAGGAGAGTCTGTCAGTTCTCTCTTTGTTTAAGGGCAGGAATTGATTGCAGAGGAGTGACGTTATGTCCGAAATTCTTGATACATTTAAAGCAACCTCACGTGAGCCAGCCGGCAAAAGCGGAGCACGAAAGTTACGTCTAGCTGGTCAAGCTCCAGCAATCGCCTATGGCAAGGGACGTGAGCCCGTTTATTTCAGCATTGATCCAAAGGAATTTGCAAAGTCTCGACTGCATTACGGTCTGAGTCACTTGTATTTCATCGATATTGAAGGCGGCGAAAAAATTCCTGCACTGATCCAAGACGTTCAGGTAGATGCATTTCGCAACAAGCTACTTCATGTAGATTTTTGGAGCGTAGACGTAAATGCACCTGTCAGCCTTTCAGTACCTCTTGAGTTCACAGGACGTCCTCAAGGTGTTGTAAAGGGCGGTACATTCCGCGGTCTTCGCCGAGCAGTGATGCTTACGGGCTTGCCAGGCAAGATTCCTGATTCACTCACTATCGAGACAAGCCATTTGGACCTAAGCGAGTCAATTTGCTTGGAAAACTTGGACCTACCTGAAGGTGTTACGCCAACAGCTGATGACAACCATGCGGTTGCAATGGTTGTTGCTCCTAAGGCAGGCCGAGTTAAAGCCGAAGAAGACAAGTAAGATCCCTACCTCTTAAACAGGTCACACCATGTTCCTAGTCGTTGGTCTCGGTAACCCGGGAAAAAAATATGACGGGACAAAGCACAACGTTGGCTTTGATGTGGTGGATCTGTTGGCAAATCGACACCGGTACCCAGTTTATAAAGCTTGGAAAAAAGGTGAGATTGCCAAAGGGAGAATCGCAGGAGAAGAGGTTCTTCTCAGTAAGCCGCAAACGTTTATGAACTTAAGCGGCGACTCAGTAGGACCTCAGTTGCGATTCTATAAAGAGGAGCCGTCGAGTTTGATCGTTATACACGACGAACTCGACTTCGACCCAGGTACGGTGAAGATCAAGACAAGTGGTGGCCATGGTGGTCATAACGGGTTGAGATCAATCATTGATCACCTTGGAAGAGATTTTCATCGGGTTCGGCTTGGTATAGGAAAGCCCCCGAAGGTTGAAAGAGGTGCAGATCATGTTCTGGCCCCTTTCGACAAGAAAACTCGGCAACTCATTGACGAATCAATCGAGGATGCGGCAAGTGCCGTGGAGTTGATTATCGAACATGGTGTGAAAGAAGCCATGAGTCGATTCAACGGAAGTTCGAAATAAACAACTGGAGGAGACCAACGTGTCTTTAGCTCAACAGCTCTTCTTTTTTACACCTGTTGCAGGTGTTATCGCCCTGATTTTCGCATTGGTGAAGTCTAACTGGGTTAACAAGCATGATGTCGGTACAGACAAAATGCGTGAAATCTCTGGCCACATTCGTGACGGCGCAATGGCGTTCTTGAATCGCGAATACCGCATCTTGGCCGTTTTTGCTCTCGTGGTAGCCGTATTGCTAGGTGTAGCAAACAACGGAAGCGCAAGCTCTCACTGGTTGGTAGCTGTAGCGTTTATTCTAGGCGCAATTTGCTCTGCACTCGCAGGCTACTTCGGTATGCGCATTGCAACTTCAGCGAATGTTCGTACTACCAACGCAGCGCGCACCGGTCTTTCTGAGGCACTCGGCGTAGCATTCTCTGGCGGAACCGTCATGGGCATGAGCGTTGTTGGTCTCGGTGTTTGCGGCGTAGCAGGTTTGACCCTTCTTTTGAGTGAAACAACTGTAGGCGGCATCAGCGGCGATTGGCAGCGAATTGTTGCTGTCGTAAGCGGCTTCTCAATGGGCGCTTCGTCTATCGCACTCTTCGCACGCGTAGGCGGCGGAATCTTTACCAAGGCAGCTGATGTTGGCGCCGACCTTGTTGGTAAAGTTGAAGCAGGTATTCCTGAAGATGATCCACGTAACCCAGCAGTTATCGCTGATAACGTTGGTGACAACGTAGGTGATGTTGCAGGAATGGGTGCTGACCTTTTCGAATCCTATGTTGGCTCGATCATTGCGGCTATGGCACTTGCGGCCGCTGCATGGGCAAGCCTCCAGGGCACAGGCGTAGAGGGCGATGCCTTAAACGCACAACGCGCTGCAATTTTCTTCCCGCTCGTTGTCGCAGCGGTTGGAATTTTGGTTTCCGTTATCGGTACTTTCTTTGTGAAGGTAAAAGAAGGCGGTAACCCACAGCACGCTCTCGATATGGGAATGTACATTTCATCTACTCTGATGATTATCGCAACTTGGTTCCTCACTCAGCAGCTTCTGCCTACTGGTGTGGTTGAGTTCGCCGCTTCTGGTATAGTGGAATACACTGCAACTGGAATCTTCTCAGCGATTGTCGCTGGTTTGGTAGCAGGTGTACTTATCGGTAAAATCACTGAGTACTACACATCTGAC
>JABJBS010000376.1 GCA_018668695.1 Deltaproteobacteria bacterium | reverse complement strand
GTAACCCAGATGAGCAATGTGACGACGGTAATCAAACCAATGGGGACGGTTGCAATGATAGTTGCCGAGTGGAAGATGAAACGGACAGCAGTGATCCGGCAGACAGCAGCGATGCTTCCGACTCGAGCGATCCAGCGGATACCAGTGATGCTTCCGACTCAAGCGACCCGGCAGACAACAGCGATGCTTCCGACTCGAGCGATCCAGCAGACAACAGCGACGCTTCCGACTCGAGCGACCCAGCGGATACCAGCGATGCTTCCGACTCGAGCGACCCAGCAGAACCAACTCAGGTGGGTTGTGGTAATGGAGTCGTGGAAGAGGGGGAAACCTGCGACGATGGTAACCTTATTACGGAAGCGTGCGATTACGGCGTTACCTCATGCTTGATATGCAATATCCTCTGCCAAGAAGTTCCAGGAGAAACCCGCTACTGCGGTGATGATATCATCCAAATTGATTTTGATGAGCAGTGCGATGATGGTGTTGCATCTGAGACATGCAGCGACACTTGCGTCGCTTCAGGGGATTATATTCCGGAGCCGGAAGAAGTTGCCCCGAAGGTAGAGCAAAGTGCGGTACCTACCTTTCTAGAGAAAAATAAGTTTCTTTTTGACTCCAGCGCGCCCGTTCAAAAAGATGCAAGTCCTACCGTCTTCGACGCCAATCGAATCGGCGTCATGCGAGGGACGGTTGAAACCGAAGATGGGCAACCTCTCACCGGCGTTCGGGTTTCAATCGCCGGGCACTCTGAGTATGGCTATACGCTTACACGATCCGATGGTGGATATGACTTGGCTGTGAATGGTGGCAAGAAATGGTTGGTTGCTTTTCAAAAAGAGGGCTACCTCAAAGCTCAGCGCCGAGTCGAAGTACGCTGGAACAATTACAAAAGTAATCCAACTGCGGTTCTAAAGCCCATTGATACGGTGGCGAACCCGATTGAACTTGGAAGCAACAGCGTTCAGGTTGCAGAAGGTACTCCCGTTATTGATGATAGAGGAGAGCGCCAGTCTCGCTTGCTGATTCCACCAGGAACAACCGGTAACATGCGATTGGCCGATGGAACGACGGCTCCTATCGCAAGCGCAACACTTAGGTCTACGGAATATACGTCAGGCAGTGCTGGCCTTAAGGCTATGCCAGGGAATCTACCGTCAACCTCGGCTTATACGTATGCTGTAGAGCTTAGCTTAGATGAGGCTGAAGCCGCAGGTGCAGTGAGTGTTGAGTTTGACTCACCTGTATTTCACTATGTGGAAAACTTTCTCGGCGTTCCAGTTGGAGAAATCTTGCCCGTTGGTTATTACGATACCGAACTTGGTTATTGGATAGCATCTCAAAACGGTGTGGTTGTGGAGATTCTTGAAATTGTCGATGGCATGGCAACCATTGACGCAGATGGAGATGGTCTCGCAGAAGATGAAACTGCCGAAGCCGACCTATTCATTACCCATGATGAAAAGACGAAATTGGCAGAGCTTTATGCTCCAGGGCAAACCATCTGGCGTGTTCCACTTGAGCACTTTACGCCAGTGGATATCAATTTTAGTCAAGCCCGTGCCGAAGGTGCTTCACGAGACAGAGCCCAGGCTGACTCCGACGGCAACGATCCGAGTTCTCCAGACAACAAAGACCCGTGTGAAGAAGAAGGGTCTATTCTTTTATGTGAATCACAAGTTCTAGGTGAGACCATTCCTCTCAATGGACTTGGTTATAACTTAAACTATCGTTCAGACCGCGGTGTCGGGCGTAGCAGTAAAACGATTAACCTTGAACTGCTCGATGAGGCTCCGTCAGAGGGTATCGTGAGAGTTGAGGTGACCATTGGTGTTGGAGGGCAAACGATTGACTTCACGCTGACTCCCGAACCAAACCTTACCCTGGACTGGACCTGGGATGGACTTGATGGTTATGGCCGAAAGCTCAATGGCATCCAAAAAGCAGATATCGCCATCACTTACTATTATGAGTCCTGGTATGTGTCTGCCAGTGATGGTGGAAACGCATTTGGATCTTTGCCTGAATTAGCTTCATCTCTTGGGACTTCCTGGTCTTATCTTCCAGACGAGGGATTGCTGGGGCAAACTCAAAATTATTATTTAAATGTAGGAGCGCCCGACTTCTGGAAGGCCGATGGATTAGGTTCAGGTGGTTGGTCTCTTGATCCACACCATGTGTATCAACCTGATGCGAAAACCTTATTTCTCGGAAATGGGACCACACAGCCAGCCGACCGTTGGATTGTAATGACGAAGGCAGGGACCGGAGAGAAGGGTGGTACAACGGATGCAGGTGTTGCTACTGAAATAGACCTTTGGTCTCCGCAACATCTTGCCGTACTCCCAGATGGCTCATTTTACATTACTCAGTTAGCTCTCTTGGCCAGACTTGTTTATGTGGATGCTGACGGTAACCGCACCGTTGTTGCGCCGGAGAGTAATCCGGGAGATTTGTGCTCTGACAATTATCGCAGCTTTAGCAGCCTAGCTTATGATGGCAGCTCGAATCTTTATTTCACCTTGGATGATTATAATGGTTGGGGTTTAGTCTGCCGTTATCATATTGAGACGAATACTGTTCACCATGTAGCGGGTGACCTTACGGTCTCGACAGCTTGCGAAACTGGTGATGTCGATAGCATTGCTTTGGGGTCTTCTTTAAAGGGTATTACTGTGGGGCCAAGTGGGAGTATCTATTTCTCCGACACTCAGGGAGATTGTCTTCGTCGGATAGGGCTCGACGGAACTGTGGAAAAAATCGCCGGAGGTGGTTCAGTGAATCCCGTCGACGGTATGGATGCTCGCAGTGCTCGTCTTCTCACTCCCAAAGGAGTGTTTGTGACCGATTCGGGCGCGGTGTATCTCGCTGATTCGGATCTTAATCAGGTACTGCGGATTGCAACCGACGGTACGATCACAGTGGTTACTGACCTTTTCGAGCCTCGTGATGTTGTTGTTTCCGATGAAGGATACATCTACGTAACCAACATAAATAATGTCTATCGCGTGAGTCCGTCTGGCGAGCAGGATATTGTTATGGGCCGAACAGGCTATGTGTGGCAGGAGTACGCATCGTCTACTTATGTTTACACACCCAACCTTGTTGAAATTGAATTGTCGCCAGACCACACCGAGCAAAACCCGTCCATTCTGGTTGGAACGGTCGGTTATAATTCGAACAGTGGACACCGTGTTTATCGGCTTGGTTCGCCATACAGCTACTACGATGAAGGATACCATTATGTGCCTTCTTCGGATGGGAGTTATTATTACACTTTCGATGAAGAGGGTCGTCACCTTTTTACGAAGCAACTGCTCACCGGAACAACGGTATGGACCTTTGGTTACGATTCCAATGGCCGTCTATCCAGTCTTAGAGACCGCATGGGGCAAGTCACAACCATTGAACATGATATCGATGGCAATATTACTGGCATTGTAACGCCTAATAATTCTCGCACCGAAATCACCACAGACTCAAATGGGCTGATATCTTCGGTCACGTCACCAACCTCCAAAACCTATAACATGGTTTACGAACAAACAGACTTGCTGACGTTCTTAAGAGACCCAGCGAACAATGAACATAGTTATGAGTACAATGATGATGGTCGATTGGTGGCCGACACCAGGCCAAACTCTGGAACGATTAGTTTGGCTCGAACCGGCAACTCTCAGAATTATACTGTGACAAAAACCAGTCCGGAGGGGCGAGTCACAACGTATAGCTTTATTACAGATAGCGCGAATAACGGCGGCATCAAGACCATCAGTTATTCAGATGGCTCTCAAGTTACGATGCAGTATGAGGGTGCTGGATCTCGGACGGTGACCTATCCCAGCGGGATAGAGCATGAAATGGTCTATGCCCCAGATCCCCGTTTTGGAATGCAACTACCGTATGCGGCAGAATCAACGATTACGTATCCATCGGGAGAGTCGTTTACCACTGAGACTGAAAGAGAAGTTGAGCTGGAAAATGCTGGTGCCGTTTTCGATATGGTTACTGTGACGGATACCATCGTTGAAGCTGGCATACGCTCGTTAACGGTGGTGCAGAACGCAGCGCAGCGCACCGTCACCCAAACAACAGGAGAGGGTCGACAAGTCGTTACCTCATTCGATGAGCTGGGCCGGGTGTCAGGCGTGGAGCGAATCGAGGGCGATGTGACCGATTCAAACTTAGCGGCCCTCTCGTTTACCTATGAAGAGGATACCGGTCTTGTTAGCCGAGTGCAGCGAGGTGAACAATATTTCGAATATGGTTACGATAGCCAGGGGCGTGTCATCAGCCGAACAGATGCGATGGGACGAACGGTTGATTATGCTTATGACGACGACAACCTGATCAGTCAGCTAACGTTAGCCGATGGCAGTACGCAATATGAATATGGCTATGACGATTTAGGACGAAGAACCAGCTACATGATGCCCAATGGTGGAGCACATACTTTGAACTATACTTTTGACGATAATCTTGGGGAGTACGCAGCGCCTGCTACAAGCAATCCACTGAGTAAGAGTTACGATCTAGACAGCCGCATCACCGAAGCGTCACATCCCACGGGGCGTTCCATCCAGTACAGCCGTAATGGACAACATCGCCTTGAAACGGTTTCTTACGATGAAGGTGAAGTATCGGTGACGTTCAGTGGTATATCTACAGATGTAGAGCCTGAGACGATGACGGTCACTCCCGTAGACAGCGATGCCACGGCGCAAACGCTTACTTTTGGGCGCGATGGCAGCCGCTTAACAACTCTTACGGGCAGTGGTGCGGTTCCGTTTGAAGCATCCTTTGAATACAGTCCCCTGGGAAGTGTGGATGCATTAACTTTTTCAATAGATGGGTATTCCTATTCAGCAACAATGAGCCATGATTCTGATGGGTACCAAACATCGGAAGATGATATCACTCAAGATAGAAGTGGTCCCAAAGGTGCTCCGGCCAGTATCAGTGATACGAATGGTTTCTCGCAGACTTACAGTTACGATGAGCAGGGTTTTGTGGTGGGGAAAGTTTTATCATTCGGTGCAGAGGAACTTTATAGCTTGGCGCTTGGTTATGATGCGGGTGGCTACCCAACTCAGCGGGAAGATACTTTAGATGGTACCGCTACATTTTGGAGTTTGAGTTATTCGAATAATGGGGAGCTGGAGTCAGTGTCTAGCGATACCACGACACTGGAATCATACGATTATGATGACAATGGCAACCGAACCAATCTCTCTGGCGAAGATGCGTCGTACGATGCGAGAGACAGACTTATCAATTTTGGCTCCACGACCTATTCTTTTGATGATGACGGTTTTCTCACCAGTCGAACGAATGGAAGTAACACCGATACATTTAGCTACAGTGCTCGAGGTGAACTCTTAAGAGCCACGGTCTCGGGGGAAGATATCCTCTTTGAATATGACCCCTTTGGGCGTCGTATTCGTAGGACGAGTGCTTCCCAAACTGTGACCTATTATTACACCGACCCCAACAATGCTTTTCGCATAAGCGGCTTTTTGGAAGATGGTGGTGATTTCACCAGAGTATCTTACGATGGGCTTGGGCATGTGGTGAGATTGGACCAAGGCGCATCTTATTATTATATTGCGACAGACCAAGTGGGCTCTGTTCGCGCTATTTTTGATAACGCAGGTGTTCTTGTGAAGTCTATCGCCTACAATGCAATCGGAGAGATTCAAGAAGATTCCAATACCGATTTCTTGATGCCCTTGGGCTTTGGAGGAGGCATAAGAGACGCCGGTTTGGTGCGTATGGGTTACCGTGATTACGATCCGGAACTTGGGAGGTGGACAGCGACGGACCCTATTTTATTTGCCGGTAAACAGGCCAATCTTTATGTTTACGCTGCGAACAATCCGGTCTCATTGGTCGACCCCATGGGCTTAATTTGTATTGAAGCCAGTGCTTACGAATTCGTGGGCGGCGGGGCGAAAGTGTGCTGGAACGACGATGGTTGGTCTATTTGTGCAGAGGGCGGTATCGGTTTTGGTGGCAGTGTCGGCATAACCAACGGCGCGCTGGATAGCACTGGGCATACGGGTGTGGCTGAAGTGAGTGCAGGTTGCGGCTCGCTCGCAGGTGTCGGAGCAGGCCTGGAGCTTACGGTCAATCCTTGCGGAGATCTAGACGCTACGGGCAAGGGATCCATCGAAGTTCTCGGTAACAAGTTTGAAGGTAAAACCGATGGTACAGTAGAGTACTCTGCAGGAGCGGGACTGGGGATCGATGATGCCATCCAATCAGCGTCTAAGCTTTGCGGTGCCAGTGCGAAGCTGGCGTTAAGAGGGTGCGGTCAGTTTTGATTCCGGCTGGTGCTTCGGTGTTTTAAAGTGTTGGTCTTTTGTCTGTGGCTCCCTGCTTAAAACTGCTAGCCTATATTACCGACTTGTTTTTCGTGGTCGATAGAAAGGAAGATATGACCACAAATGACCAAGAGAGTAGCGATATTGGGCGCAGGCCCGTCCGGCTTAACCTGTGCATATTACTTAGCCAAAAAAGGTTATGAGGTTTGTCTTTTCGAAAAACGCACCATAGCCGGTGGGCAGGTGGTGGACCATAAGGGAGTAGATGTTGGTGCCCTTGATTATTTTCCTCACCGAGACTGCCAGCGTTTGTTTGCTGACCTAGAGATCACCCCGGTTGTGGAAGAGGTGGATGCACGGCGCGCCTACAATCCTAACAAATCCAAATATTGTATGAATTTGAGAAATAAATTAGACCTCTTTGGAATGGGCGGATTGATTTATCTAAATACCAGAGCTTATTTCTCCGGGATTTATTCCGCCATCGATTATGTTTTTCTGACACGTCAGCACTCCCAACGGGTCATCAAAGTCATTCAGGGTACTTATGGAGCACTGTGGGAAAAAGTGGCCGAGAAAATAGGCGCGATGAAGAACGTGGACTTAAAATTGTCTTCACCCGTTAAAAAAATCTTGCGAAACCCCGAGGAGGTTGTTGTTGAATGGGCAGGTGGTCAAGATACTTTTGATTACCTGGTCACGACGGTTGGTCCTGATGCCTTTCAACCTCTCTTCGACGATTCGGACGAAAAACATCGCCGGCTATGGAACTTTACGACATCCCATCCGATTGGCACCATTGTTTTGAATTTGGATTACCCAGGTTATCAAGGAACTGAAGTTCTGGCTTTTCGAGATAAGGTATTAGCGGGCGCACTGATTAACCAGGGCAAAGCTGCTATTTATGTTATCTCAAATCGGGATGAGAAAAGGTTCAATGAACTGCTAAATGAACCGGCTGAAATGGTGGCATTGATGCCGAAGGAGTATGGAGCTCGCAGCGTCGACGCCGTATACCGATGGAATGAATATTTTACGCATTTCAAGAGCTCCATTTTTACCAGCCCATGGGTTTGGTGGAAGATGCGGCAGGCTCAAGGTTACAAGCGAACTTATTACGGTGGTGCGTGGACCCGCGGAGGTGGAGTCGCCAGTGCGGTGGCAAGTGGTTATCATATCGCCCATCGATATTTTTAAAACTCCATTCTAAGCGGGTTTTATATACTCTTTACTTTAAAAAACATGGACTTGTGCGGAGACGAACGAATTCGGCTGCCTCACTTTGACTATCGAGCTTGAGATAGGTGGGGGCTTCCACCTTCAATGGGTTGGGGAGTCTAGATAAATGAAATTAGTCAGTAAGCTCGTATTCTGTTGCCTTGTGCTCTCTTTCTTTTTGGCGTCGTGCCAATCGGACGATTATGTGGCGCCGAGCCGAGAGCCACTGGCGCTTGAGCCCTTAGAGATTGCAACGAATATTGCCCCGCCTTCAAGTGAATACGATGTTTATGACATCGACTTCACCCAATTTGCCCAGCGCTATATTGATGTGACCATGAGTCTGGAGTGTCCGAATCCATGTCATCTCAAAATGGCTACATGGACGCCAGGGTCCTATCTTATCCGGGAGTATGCTCGAAACATCAGCCGCCTCACGGCGTCTACAACCGATGGCAAAAAGCTCGGTGTAACAAAACTCGACAAAAACACCTGGCAGGTGGAAGCAAAGCCCTCCAGCCAGATCCAGGTGGTTTACCGGCTTTACGCCAATGAACTTTCGGTTCGTACGAACTTTCTTACCCATGACTATGGAATCATTAACGGCGCATCCACATTTCTTTATGTGACGCGCGAAAACCCGCGCCCGTCTAAAATCAATGTGCGGTTGCCAAAGGGGTGGGGCGTCGATACGGGTCTGAAAAAACTTGCTGAGAATTCTTTTGAATCAACCTCGTTGGATGAACTCATCGATTCGCCATTTATTGTTGGTGATATCAAATCGTATCATTTCGAAATATCCAAAGTTCCCCACCGCGTAAGCATGGTTGGTGATTTGCGTTTTTGGGACCTCGATAAAAAAGTTGGCCCTGATGTGGAACGGCTTACCCAAGAAATCATAGCGCACTGGGGTATCGTTCCTTACGAGTCTTACGCCTATTTAAATGTGGTGGATAAAGGCCGCGGAGGGCTCGAGCACCTTGATTCGACGCTTATGATTTCTAGGCCTCGTTCGCCGAGAAGCCGAGAGGCCTATCTAAGCTGGCTTGGACTTGTAAGCCACGAATTCTATCATACCTGGAATGTAAAAAGGCTGCGCCCTAAAGCGCTGGGCCCATTTGATTATCAAAATGAGAATTATAGTCGTTCGCTTTGGATTGCAGAGGGCATTACATCTTACTACGACGACTTAATACTGCGCCGCGCGGGTTTACTGACCGATAAAGAGTATTTCGAGAAACTCTCCAAACAATTAGCCTATGTTGAGAATAGCGTAGGCTCTACGGTTCAGTCGCTTTCCGACTCCTCTCACGATGCGTGGATTAAGTTTTATCGAAAAGATGACAACAGCCCCAACACCATGACGAGCTATTACAGCAAGGGTGCTGCGGTTGGATTTCTCTTGGACATGACGCTACGGCAAATGACCAACGAACGCGTCACACTGGATACGTTTATGAAAGAAGCCTACGAAAGGTACTGTAAGGACGGTTTTACAACCCAAGAGTTTCGAGCACTGGCAACTGAGTTAGCAGGGAAATCACTGGATACATTTTTTGCCAAGTTTGTAGATGGTACTGCCCCGTTGGAGCATGAACCCGCATTGAGCCGTATGGGTTTGAGATGGAAGGCCCAAGAAGCCGAGAAGCCCGACGAGGGTTATCCCAAGAGTGGTTGGGCCGGGTGGACCTTGCAAGAGAGCAAAGGTGTCTTTGTAAAATACGCTGAAGAAGGTGCGCCCGCTCATGGAGCCGGGATTGCACCTGGAGACGAAGTTGTGGCAATTGACGGTTATCGCACGAGAACCACAGGTGAGGTTGAGGAACTCTTATCAAGTTTTGGCGAAGGGACGTCGGTAGATGTTGCCCTGAGTCGCCGCGGCCGTCTTCTGAATTTAAAGCTTATGCTCAAGGCTGTCCCTAAGCGTCTTTGGGAACTTGAAGTTTCACCTCAAGCTTCAGCCCGCAATAAGCAGCGCCGAGCCCGGTGGCTTTCAACAAGGGTTGTGGGGAAGAACTAAGTCGTTTTGTTTTGGCTTGCCTAACGCGTCAAGTCTGAAAGCTTACTTAGGCGCAATCGGAATGATGACCTCGTTACGCCGCAAGGGGGGGAAGGCGCTTGGTGAGTTGTACTGGGCGTAAAGAGCTGGGCCCGATGCCGTACGCCCAGATTGCTTCAGGGCGGCTCTAAGCTTTGCTTCTGCTTCGTTAAATCGCTCTTGCTTACCTCGACCCGCAAAACGAATGGCGACCGCTTCACCCCAATCGACAGGGGTTAAGGATACTTTAGCGTTCTGCGGACTAGGTAAGTCCTCTAAGCTGCGACCCGCAGGCATCACAAATGCCATCCGCATGCCTTCAGCAGATCGCAAAACGGGCGCTGTCATTGGGATGGACTCTCCAGGTGAATTTTGTTGGAGCACCGGCGCGGTCATAGCCAACTTTTCACCAGGATTGTTGCCTCCAAAAATATAGCCTGCCAATACGCGAAATCCGCTGCTTAAGCCTGAATTGCCGGACTGGCTAAGTTGCGTCGACGCAATGATAAATGGCTCGTAACGTCGAAATTCGATGTCATCACCTGTGCTGAGTACGCTGTACTCTGGTTGTCCAAGTCCACCTTCGTAGAATTGCGTGTAGCCGGCCCATAGGACCACCAATGTAACGGCGATTCCAATGAACCAAAGCAACATCTTTCTCCCTCGGGTTAGAGTCTTCATACTTCACCACCTGTGCCGGTTGGTTATCACCAATCAATCACGACGGTGCTTATTGAATGGATGCTTTGAGAACCATTTCGATTAGTTTCTCTTGCGTTAGCTTCTTTTTTTGAGCTGCTTGAAGGTATGCCGTGGTACCAGCTCCTTGAGCTGCGCCAGTTTCTTCCGCTGAATTGTTGAGCTCATCTCCCACAAGCTGCCCTTTGTTACACCCGCAGAAACGCCTGCTGCTGTTACCTATGGATAGCCCGTTGTCGCGCGATGAAGCAAGGGTTCTTGCTGTGGTAGGCACTCTAAACGATAAGGGATTTTACTTGATTTAGAAGCGCATGAATATCAACACCTTGGCTCGAAAAAGCCAATCCGCTGTCGTTGAAAAATACGCTCTCAGTCCGGTTGAGGTTGAGTGGTTCTCCATCAAAGAAGAGGGCGTTGCCCAGTTGTTCTTCCACCATTAAAGATACGGCAGCCAGATCCCAAATGGCGCAGCCTCCCAACTCTTTTTTAGGGGTTCGGCAATAGCAGCTCTTCCAATGCTTGAGGAGTTGCAGGGTGTTCATGACAGCGCCGCCGGCAAACCTAATGTCAAAATGAGCATTAAAGTTTTCAAAGCTTGGGTGGTTGCGCAAGCTGAGGTCTGCAAACCAAGTGGTAGTGGCAGCCTTTTCTTTTGGAATCGTGGGTTGCAATGGCTTTGCATTAAGCTTGACGCCTCGTCCAGCGATAGCCTCGTAAAGGTCGTCATTGGCCGGGTCATACACCACGCCTAGGATAGTTTTCCCGTCTCGAGCCACCAAGGCGATGGAGGTGGCGTACCCGTCTTGGCCGTCTATAAAATACTGGGTGCCGTCTAATGGATCGATTGTCCAAAATGCATGCTTTTGCAGCCGACTGTCGTCTTGTTCACCTTCTTCTGCCAAAAGGCCAAGGTCGTAGCGTTCGAAAGTGGGCTTTAAGATATCTAGAATCATGGCTTGGGCTTTTATGTCGATTTGCGTGACCACATCGGCGGCGCGGCTGGCAAAACCTTTCGATGCCACCTCAAGGGGCTGGTCTTTGTTTTCTTGGATGAACTTACCTGCGGCCAGGCACGCGCTTCGAGCGGCGCTTAAAAGTTCCTCTGCCACATGGTCCAGGGCTCGCTCCGTGGTCGCGTCGCTGTAGGGGGTAAGTTTGCGATGTTGAGGGCTCCATCCAGTCATAAAACGCTCGAAATCAGCCCATGCTAGGGGATAGAGCGCGCGCCATTCAGCCTCTAATGCCTCTGCATCCAGATGGGCGGGGAGGCGGCTTCTTAGCCTCGTAAAATAGATATCTAAAACTTTTGATTCTTGGCGTTCACAGTCGGAGCCGCTTAAGCAGCTGCCAATAAAATAAGCTACATCCTTCATTGCGCAGCCCCGGCCCACATATTGAAAGTCGACGCCGGCAACTTGTGTGTGGTCTGCGCTGAATAGAAAGTTGGCGAGCTTGGCATCACCGTGCACAAGAGTCTGAAAGAGGCTGCATCGAAGCCTGGCGTCTATTAAAGACGCAAATCGATGCAATCGGCTTCCGGCAATATTGGAAAGTTCCTCGGGGCGGGTTGCAAGATGCCAGTACGTACCCGTAGGCCAGAGACCTTCCGCTGATGTACCCATGAGCCGGGCATGAAAGTCGGCCAGCCAATGCAGGACCACCGTGATTTCGTCCCAGGATGTACTGTAAAGAGCGTCCACAAATCCGCGCGTACCAAGGTCCTCAAGGAGGATAAAAAGCTCGTGGCCATCATCAAAGGCATCAAGGCACTTGGGCGTTGCGGCATGGCCGGTTAGATTATTGTTTTGGTGTAGATACCAATGGGTTTCTACTTGATACGACCGAATTTTGCGCTCTTTGGATATATCGCCGGTAAAGCCTTTGGGATGGCCAGCCTCTTCAGGGATCTGGATGTGCTTTACAATAACCGAAGGATAGTTACCGGCTTGCAAATACACGCGAGATAATGTGCCATAGTTGTTCCAGAGCGGCTGGATGAGCTCGATGTCTGTGATGGCACGTGCTTGGGTGAGCCTAATAATTCTGTCGTGTACCGATGCTTGCATTTCTCCTTGGTATTCAAGGAAAGCCGTTGAGGCAAGCGGGAAGTTCTCACTCACTTGGGTGAACGAGTGCGGCTTGATTGAACACTTGCGAGTTGCTTCATGAACACTGCGGGCGTTTTTGCTTCCAGGACGATTTCTTTGCCCGTGATGGGGTGCTGAAAACATAACCTGCGTGCGTGAAGGGCCATTCTGGAATCCTTTTTTCCGTAACGGGTATCTCCGACCACCGTGTGACCTAACCATGACATATGCGCCCGGATTTGATGTCGGCGACCAGTATCCAAGTGAACTTCCAAGAGAGTCCGCCGCGGACCCGTTTCCAAAGTTTTATATCGGGTGATGGCCTCTTTAGCTTCGGAATGACTCCCCACTTTAACCATTAGATTCTTGCCGTCGTAAAGAGGCTGGTTGATGACGCCCTCGGGAGGCGCAGGATGTCCCTCTACTACCACGGAATATGTTTTCGTAACTTCTTGCCAGCTCTTCTTCACCGCATCGCAAACTTCACGAGACCGGGCAAAGAGCAGCACACCTGATGTCTCTCGGTCTAAGCGATGAACCGGCCAAAGCTTTTGATTCGGACCCAGCGACTCACGAACCATGGCCAAGGCATGCTTGAGCTTAACATCCTGGGTGCCTACCGAGAGTAGACCCTCTGGCTTCAAGATCCCAACCAATGACTCATCTTGGAACAAAACCTGGATGCCTCCCTTGGGAGCCGCCGTGCGTTGGGAAGACGAGTGAATCTCAATCGAATCATCCGGGTGCAGTGCAAACCCATGATGGGTAACCATTTCTCCGTTAACGGTGATACATCCTCTTTGAAGCCGCTCTTTCACGGTTCGTGGCCGCCAGTCGGATAGCTCTTCTTTTAGGAAAATAAGAAGTGTGGTCGGAGATTTTGGAGAGAGGAAATGAGGCATTTAGGTTGTAACGATTCTTTCTAACTCAGGCGCCTGATTAATAAGCTGATAGGTGGAATATTGTACCGATATATAGCAATTCTGGCTAGATTGAAATCCATGCTCATCATGATTGTCTTATCTATGTGTTCTACCCTAATTGCGATACGAAGATTTCATGTCCACGAGATAAATGCCGTGGCCATGGTAACGAACGCGTTCTTCATCAGAAAGGGTAGCAACCCGTAGGATTTCTTCGGCCACATCCTCTCGGCTGATTGTGGTTTTGGCCTCCCGTAATGGCAGTTCCTCTTTATCAATTCCCGTTGTATCAAAACAGTACCCATAGGACCTTTGTGCCGGTGCTGTGGTGAGCCAGGCTGGGCGAAAAACCACAAATTGCATGCCTGCAGGGCTGGACTTTGCAAGAAGCTTTTCACTTTCGAAACAGTCTTGAGCTGCGGGTATCTTCAAACCAAGATTCATAACCCATCGTGGTTTAAAGTTATCTGGAAGAAGCGCCACATTTTGGCCAGGAATGCCCTCACTTCCGGATGAGCCATGATAGAAGAATTCCACCCATCGACTATTTCGCATTCCCTCAACCAGGGCGCGGACTGTTTTTGTGTAGAGTTGCCAGTTACGGTTCATCATTTGCCGTAAGGTGGTGACACCAACAAAGCAGCAAACGCGATTGATGGAAGCGTCATCGCTGAGTAATGAGGTGTACGTCTCCGCTTCTAAAATATTCTTCGTACTTGTACGCAGCACGCCGGGTTTTTGAGAGGCTTTCACGCCGCCTTGGGCCAGCGTGGTTGCCTGCAGGAGTTTGTTCATTCGCTCAAGAGCGGCCTGGTCATCGTCGGCGCGGCAAAGAGCAGTCACGTCATGGCCTTGTCGCAGCGCTTTTTTGATAAAGAAGCGTGCGCCTCGGGAGGCGGCAGCGATAACCATAAAATGTAATGGCGGTTGATTTTCGGTCATAATAAGGGCCCTTCCACGGCGTTTATTTTTATGCACGTTACGACGAAGGGTAGAGTGGCTGCATTGACTTCGGTTAAGAAAGTCAAAAAATTACTTCTGGGTTAAGCGTTTTCGAATACGACTTAAGGACTCCGGCCGTACACCTAAATAACTTGCTAGATGATATTGAGGGATTCGCTGAATCAACCCAGGTCTCTCTTCGATAAGCTGAAGATAACGCTGCTCTGGCGTTAAGGTTCTGTAGTCGTCATGCGCCTGCTGTTTTTCGGCCAATATATTTTCGGAAAACTTTCGGCAGAGCGATGCAAATGCCGGGATGTCGTTAACGACCTTCTTTTCAACATCCTCGGTGGAGACCACGACCATAGAATCTTCAAAACATGTGGCGTAAGAGTTTGAAGGTCTTTTTGAGGCCGTGCTTGCTGGAATAAGTGAGTCGGTCTCTGTGTAAAACTCGGTGGTAATATCGTCACCATCAACAAGCAGATAGGTACGAATACCGCCTTTGATAACGAGGTAATACTCTTTTGTGAAATCACCTTCTTTAAAGAGTGTAGTGCCTTTCGGGAAAGTTTTGAAAATGGGAAGCGCCAAGAGGCTCTGCTGCTCCTTAGCAGAGAGCGTGAGGTGACTGGTTAGAAACTGGAGGAATATTTCTTCGCTTCTCTTTGTCTCAATATTGGTCATAGCAAACACACTTTGAATTGGTCAGGGGTGAATATTCACCGTATCACAATTACCTTTTGTCTGCTTACAACTCAACTATAGATACTCACGAATGCATTGATAGACAGGGCCTCCAGCCAACGCGCAAAGAGATTAAGAGTACCGGGAGGGCGATAAGGTCCGAGAAATCAGGCCAATGACGTACAATGAGAATGGGCGAGTCATGTAGAAAACCCAGGCCTAAGACCCATCTAATAAACCCAAGTGAATACTGGTAACCTTCAGCCCAGGGTACTGAAACTTGAATGCCCGTAAAAACGATTCCGGTAGCCAAGACACAAATGATTAATAAGACATTTGAGCGGCGTGGGCGGTCAAAAAACGAGGTAAATAGAATTTGCAAAATGCCATGCAATAAGACCGGGAAAAACAAAAGCCCAGCGAAGTCGGAGAGCTTTCCGGTAACCGCATTCCCGATAGCTGATTTCAAAACATGGTCATTGAGTACCAACAATATCATGGCTGCTAAGACACACGGCTTCAACAGGGAGCTGCCTGGGATATAACTGAGGTTTAGACTCTTGGTGTTTGGCATGACTTAATAGAAATAATTGCCGATTTCAGCATTCATAAAGTATTGGCCCACCGGGAATAAATGTTTTCCCTCGTTGTCGTAATTGTATACGTCAAGCATAGAATGAAGATGAAGTTCACCTATTTGAATCTCTTCGCTGATATTCTCGACAATATAGCGATGTGTATAAATACAATTTCGATAGAGACTCATCTCGAGTAGAGAGTTCCAATGTGCTTTAGCCCAAATTGGGCATCCATAATCTACCCATTCACGTTGAGCACAGTCATCTTCGATTTCGCTGCTGCTGCCAACCATGCCACTGCTTTGTTCAGTTGGGTGATGAAATGATGTCCATTTAAGATTTGAGGTTTCGGTTGCTTCTTCTGATGAGTCACCTGGTAGCGTATTATCTGGGGAAATCTGTTGGGCAGGTTCTGTGGTGTTTGTCTCTTCCTGTTGCGAATCGTTGGTAGGAGAGTAGAGAAAGGCAGTGGCTAAAAATCCCTGAACAGCACCGCTCTGCGACGGGTCACAAACGGTATTCTCGGACCTGTCATCAATTCGATGGGTTAGAGTGACAGTCATTTTTTGGCCAGGATAGAGATGGTAGTCCAGAGTCGAGCTGCTCAATGTGGGGATTGGTGAGGGCATCTGAAGCTCGCTCGTGGCAATAGATCCGCCAAGGCCGAATACAGCGCTTATTATGATTAGGTATTTTTTGATGGACTCAGGCATTTGGGAATCCCTATTTTGGTGCTTCGAGGAGATGTAAAGTTCCGAGGTATATTCCTAAAAGAAACTCTATTCAGTTTTTCTTTGACGATATCTCGGGCTTTATATTCAAAGTGCAAAATAGAAAGTTTATGTTTCGGCTGAAGATCCTGGAAATATTAAAGAATTGATTAAGCAACAATGAGTGTTGGCAACAATTGACGAGGTCTATGCTAAAATCAATGGGGCGAATATTAGGTACATTGCGCCAATCAATATTCGTTTGGATTAGCGCACTCGGAAACGAGTTAAGACTTTGTTCAGTCTTGGTGAAGAGCTATTCTTTACTCAGTTATCACTTGAAGGAGAGCCCTTATGAGCAGTTGTAGCAGCGTAGAAATAACAGAATTTGGTATCATGATGTGGGGAATGATTGGTCTTTACGGCTATATGGTCCTAAGCCGGGTTCGTGCTCGCTCTAAGGTACTTGTAACCTCCAAGCCTTCTGAGTCTCTCGAAGAGTAGGCTTTTAGCTCTCATCTGCGTGTGTCCACACCTTGCTGCCCTTTGGGGTTAGACAGGCATTAGGCCCAGCGCTGAGCTAAGCATCTTACTGAGCCAAGATCACATCTGCGACCAGCTCGCCAATCAGAGCCGAACCTCTCTCTGAGGGATGGACGTGGTCTTCATCGAATGCGCTGAGGTCGTTTGGGGTCACCACTTGGCCCATGTCCACCCAATACACGCCTTGCCTTGCTTGAGCCATGGCAGCAGCACGTTCAGCCAAGGCTTCCGACTCATCTCCACAATTGGCGAAACCAAACTGCGCCGTGGAGGGAAGGTCGTAGTAAGTAAGAAACATCACTTTCGCACCGGTCTCTCGAATGGCATCCGCCGCTTCAGCCACCGCTCCATCGGCTCCATTCGAGCTTAAGAGTTCATTGAGGACGCCGTTGCAGTCGCCGCACTCACAGCGGTCATTGAGGTCGTTACCACCTCCTGTGAAAACGACCCAGCTCCAGTCTCCCTCTACATACTGGCTTCGAATGTCCTCATCTTCGTCCGAATAAAAATGTGCGCCCGAGACAGCACGAATGGTAACTGCTTGTCCTGTTTGTTCCTGAATCACGTGTCCAATAGACGTGCCTTCTTCTACATTCCATGCCATGACGGAGTCACCGAGTACCAAAATAGGACCGTTCAAATCGGTTGACGTGTTGGTGTTGTCCTCGGTCGTGCCCGCTGAGTCGTCGGTATTGTCCTCAGCCTCATCGACATCGCTTATGTCGTCCGGTTCTTCGGTCTCGCTCACGTCGTCAGTATGCTCGTCATTGCTGATGCCGCCGCTCGTCTCCGACGCCTCTTGCTCGGTCTCTACAGAACCAGACTCGGTCGTATCTTCAATCTCGGTACTTAGTTCCGTACTGGAACCGCAGGCGGCCAACGTAAAACTTAGAAAAATCAACAAACTCCATCGCATACCAGATCCTCTCGCAAGTTGGTCTCCACTGGCACTGCTGGGAATCAGCAGGCCTCATGAAGTCAGACACGCCAGTCTTCAGATTGGGCAAACTTACGAAAAGAAGAGTTTAATGGCGCGGCACTTAGGTCGGCGTATAGGCAAGAAGTTTTCATCGCGGATTGTTTACAAGGTTTGGAAGAGATGAATTTTGGCTTTTCTTAGATCTCTAATACTTGATACCCTGAGCTAATGGACGATTCCTCTAGAGCGGTGGTGCCATGCCCTCGCTGTGTGAAGCCGATGAAGGTTATTTCAGTGCGGGCGGGTTACGGCTACGAGCATAAAGTTGAGATTTGTAAGCCTTGCAGTTTGATATATTTCGAGGGGCCAGAGACTTACTCACTGCCTGCTTCTGCATCAGCGGTATTGCTTCAGCATTTTAGGGGAAAACAACCGCCTGGCCATGAAGCACCGACCACGTTCTATTGTCCTCGATGCAATGTGGCTATGAAAGATATCGCCTTAAAGCTGCCCAACCATACTTATCATCAACGTCAATGCGAAGAGTGTAAAGCCGTGGCGATTACGTCAACGGAATACCAAAAGAGTCTTGATATGAAAGAGCTGCACGAGGCTGTGAAAAACAATAACCAGGCGAGAGCTGAAAGGCGGTTGCCAAGCCACTGTGTGAGCTGCGGCGGTCCCTATGCATCGGCCTATGTGATGGCATGTGGTTTTTGCGGAGCACCCCGAGAGCTCATTTTTGATGAGGGCAGTGGTTGAAATGCTATGCAGCCAGAATTTGTATAAGTACCCGAAAACTGAAAATTGACTTTAGCCCCAAGACATTTTCCCCACACCTTGTTGCCGTTTGAGGGTATACAGGTATTAGGTGGGGTGGTAATGGGGAGAAAAGACCACCTCTATATTCATTGCTGCATAATCTGGTTTTGGTTTATGGTTTAATCTGGTTCCAAAGGAAAACATCATGATACCCTGGGAAAATCTCGGAAGCGGCGCGGTCCCCGGCGACGGCGGTACGATGGTGCTGCATCGACGAGGCGACGAGCTCTTAATTCGCGTCGATGGGCAGGATCTTATGAGTACCCGGATGCATGGCTCCGAAGACGCCCTCGCCGATCTGGCCTTTGATCGCTTGGATGGTCGGCCCGGCATGCGCGCGCTCATCGGTGGGCTTGGTATGGGCTTTACCCTTGCCGCGGTGCTGCGACGACTGCCTCCTGAGGGGGTTGCGGTGGTGGCCGAGCTGGTACCGGTGGTGATTGAATGGAACCAGGGTCCGCTTGCCGATGCGGCCAATCGTCCCCTCGAAGATGCACGCACTTCGGTGCATCAAGGCGATGTGTCTGAGCTGATACGTGAGCCGGGTGGCGGCTGGGATGCCATCTTACTTGATGTGGATAATGGTCCTGACGGACTCACTCGCGCCAGCAACAACTGGCTCTATGGCAAAAAGGGTCTCGGTGCTGCTTTCGCTGCGCTTCGCCCCGGCGGCGTGCTAGGTGTGTGGTCGGCCAGTCCCGATGATGCTTTTACCCGACGTGTCCAACAGGCAGGCTTCGGCGTAGAGGCCATCAAGGTTCGCGCCCGCGGCAAAAAAGGCAGCCGCCACGTGATATGGATTGGTGTGCGGCCGGGGTAGGGCGGGGCTAAAATGAGATTATGCTTAAGTGTATGTATGCTTGCACACCTAATACCTTCTCCAATCATTTCAACTTAGACACTATCGATTGTCATCTCTACACATGCCCGCTTAGTCTTTTTTTTGTTTTTCAAATTCGGACCAGGTACCAGCCACCGGCGACTGAGAGCGAGCGGTCTTGCGGATAAGTGAGCGGTGAGCCCTTGGCCTATAGCCTTAACGGTCCCTGGGTGTTAAGCCAGCCTCATGATGTCCGAATCTACACAACCGCTACGCGCCGTGCTCGTCGGCATACAAACCGCAGGTATTACCGACGACCAAGTCACCAGCTCCCTCACCGAACTGAGCCGTCTGGCCAAAACCCTAGGGGTGCGGGTGATCAAGCAAATCCGCCAGAAGCGCGACCGCATCGATGCCGGGGTATTGGGTCAGGGCAAACGCATGGAACTCGCGCGGCTAACTGGCGGTAGCGGAATCGTCGCACGTGGTCCGCAAGCCCAACGCAACAAGGTCGATGCCGAAGCCGATGAGATGATGGGGGACTATCTCGACGAGCACGGTGAACCCGAGGAACTCGCCAATTTGGTGATTGTGGATGCGGAACTGACGCCCACCCAGATCCGTGATCTGACCACCGCCGTAGGTGTCGAGGTTACGGACCGCACCGGCATGATCCTCGATATTTTCCATCGCCACGCTTCGACCCGCGAGGCTCGCCTCCAGGTGGAGATAGCCCGCCTCAAATATCTAGCTCCACGTATGCGCGCCGCCGGTGGCCCCAGCGAGCGTCAGGCCGGTAAGGGCTCGGGCGAATCGAGTCTAGAACTCGACCGCCGCAAGATTCGTGATCGCATCGCCGAGTTGGGGAAGGAACTGAAGGCCATCGAGAGCGAAGCAAACGTACGTGCTGCGCGGCGTCAAGACACACTGCGCGTGGCCTTGGTTGGTTACACAAACGCAGGAAAGTCGTCGTGGATGCGGGCACTCACCACTTCATCAGTTTTGGTGGAAGACAAACTCTTCGCGACGCTCGACACGACGGTGCGCGCCTTGTTCCCGGCCGTTACGCCGCAGATCCTGATTTCGGACACTGTCGGTTTTATTCAGCGGTTGCCTCACGATCTGGTTGCCTCATTTCGCTCGACGTTGGCAGAGGCCAAGGAGGCAAGCCTCTTGCTGCATGTGGTTGACGCCAGTGACCCGGCCTTCGAAGCGCAGCTCCAGTTGACCCTAGAGGTCTTGGACGAGATCGGCGTCCAGGATGGGAACAGTCTACTGGTGCTGAACAAGGTCGATTGTTGCGATGCTGAGCGTTGCAGCGAACTGGTGGCGCGCTATCCAGATGCGTTGCTCGTCTCGGCCAAGCGGCCCAAAGACGTCGAGGAACTCCACCGCGTCATCGCTGGTAAGTTTGAACAGCTCTTGGATGATGTGTCGTTGATGGTCCCGTACACTCAGACCTCGATGATTGGTGAGGTGCATAAGCGCGCGCGCGTTATGAGTGAGACGTTCGAGGACGATGGCGTGCACTACCAGCTCAAGGCCACGTCGACCGAGGCGACACGACTGCGGCGCATGCTTAGTGGCGAATGAAAAGTCGAAGCAGCATTGGTATCCAATAGTTTCTCGCTCCCGCTGCACTCCTAAGCGGCTTGTCCGAGCCGGTTGGACCTCACTTTCAAATTGTGGGACGCACCTTTTCTAGATGTCAGATGGTCGTTTCTAAGCCTGGTGAAGGGAAGTTGAGCTGTAAACATCCTGCTGTTTATTCACTCCGTATTTTGATAACGAGCCTCCATGCTGCCAATGCTTTGGCTTGCTTGGAGGAAATAATGAGAATTCTAACCGCTCTTTTTATATTAACCGCCGCAATGTTTATTCAGGGCTGTGGCGAACCTTTGCCAGAAAACTGTGACCGGACGTTAACTACCGGGCAATACACGCTTACTACAACAGTTGTTAATAGTTCATGTGGGAGTTCTGCTGGCGATGAGCTAACTGTAGTTACCAGGTTTCGTGAATACCAGTATTTAGAAAATTGCACGGAACAGACATCTGAGTATTCGAATAATGACTGCCGCTGGTCGGGTAGCTTTTCTTGCAGCCTTGAGGTGCAGGGCGAAACAATGGTTACGAAGTATACAATGAGTGTGGTTGTGCAAGATGAGCAGGCCGATTCAATCAAGGGCACAACGACTTTACAGCTATACGATGCTTCTGGCACCAACTTGATCTGCGTCGAAACTTCTGAAGTCGAGTTTAGTCGTTAGTCTATTTTTATTTGAAGGATATCGTTTATGAAAGTTATTCTTAATGTTTTTTTAGTTCTAGGAGTTTTTCTAACTGCGCAACCTGTCCTTGCGGATAGCTTCAGCTGTATGACGAAGGTTCGTAGGGTGTATAAATTAGCTGAGTCCACAGTTTTGGAGGGGAGGGCGCTGGAGGCTTATGAGAGGTGTCTCAAAAAGCCAATGCCAAAATATCGCAAACTTCGATATGAGGCTCCTAAGGAAAAAAAGAGTGCCAAAGCATACATTCAAAGTTCCCCGCGCAACATAGACCCATTTAAGGTAGCAATGGTTGATTGGGCCTGCGAGCAGGGAGGTGCAAACCTAACGACAACTGTTTTGTCCGGATTAGCGGCGGCGGGTGGAGTTGCTGGTGGTGTTGGTGTGTTAATCGATAATTCAGATAATTACGGTATCGCGATAGGTCTTTTTGGGTCTGCTCTAGTGAATATGATTATTGCTGTTCAATACGGGCAAGCTGCCTCTAAATCAGCAGATGTTTGTGAAGTGCCTGGCTCGTTTTTGTCTAAGTAAAAGATGTTTTAGATGATGTAGGCTGGGGCAACCGGGCTCGATTTTTGTTTGTTATTATTTGTTTGGCGATGCTGGCAAGTTGTGGTCAAATTTGCTGTTAAGGCATAAAGCAACAAGAGCTGAATGAGTGTCATTCGTCTTTCCTTGGTAAATCCGGTAGCCGAATTGTTCAGAGCAACCCTCCGGATTGTAGTGGGACCGCTGATTTAAAAATGGTGTCTTGTAAATGGGGTCCTTATTTATATAGGGCCGTTGTGTAAACTGGGCGATTGAGGACTATCATTTATTATGAATTTTCTTTTGAAAAAATTGATTGTTGTCTTTTTCACTTTCTTTACACTCTTGAGTTTTCAAAATAGTGTATTCGCTCAGTCGAAATCAGATGATTTTATTATAACCCCAATTAATATCGCTTGGTTTTCTCCTTTTGAGTTGGTGCCTTTTAAACCGCGCAGGGTCGTTGGTGTAAGTGCTAACGTATTTTATGGACACGAAGATGAACTGTATGGGGTCCAAGCTGGCATGGTGAGCCGGACCTTGTCGGGAATTGGTGTGCAAGCTGGTTTGGTTCAGATTGCGAATAATGATTTTATTGGGGTCCAAGCAGGTGGGTTTAATTACGCAGGAGATTTTTGGGGAATTCAAGTATCCGGAATGAATGTTGCTGCGGATGGTTTTGGGGTTCAAGTCGCTGCGGTGACAAATCATTCAAATGACTTTTCTGGGATTCAAATATCGTCAAGTATGAATGATGCTGATTATTTTAATGGCATTCAAATTAGCGCCGGGCTTAATAGGTCTTTTCGAAATTTTTCTGGTTTACAAATAGGACTTCATAATCAGATCCAAGTGAAGGTTCCAGTGAAAGACCTTCTCAATGTTGGTGGAACGTTGGTGCCTATCTACGGGCAGAAGAAAACGAGTCGAAAAGGAATGGGCAATGGCGCTCAGATAGGCCTCTGGAATGAGTCGGTCTTAGCTAATGGCATACAGATTGGTGTCGTTAATATTTCGGAAGATATTAATGGTGTGCAAATTGGACTTATTAATTATGCTGACAGCTTAAAGGGAATCCAGATTGGTTTATTAAATTTTCATGCCAATGGTGTATTTGGTGCACCTGTATTTAATTTAGGTTGGTAGACATTGGCGATTATGAGATTGATTAAATATTAATTAAGCAGGAATAGATTGTCACTTTGATTGAGAAGTCAGGAACCTTATTCGTCAGTTAAACCTCTCGAATCCTAAGTAGTGGCCTATTTGGATGTCAGTAAGTCATGCCATGGCTTTTGCAAAACAAAAACCATGACACAAACCATACTGCTTAATGATTGATAGACTGAAATTAAAGCGCTTCGGAGCGCGCTAGAGATCCCATGGGGTCCCACGCAGGAAGAACGATTGGCTCGGTCTTCAACGCTTCGCGCATGGGTCCAGTAAGGGCTTCAACCGGAGCTGCAACCTCAAACATGTATTCGTCAAACCAGCTATCGTTCATGGTGAAGTAGCCTTTGACGCCATTTTCATCGCCCCAGGAATTCTCAACCCGCCAACGTCTCGGCTGACCTTCAAGCACATCGACGCCCGTGAAAAGCATAGCGTGGGTCATCATGGTCTGGCGGTGATGCAGCCGAGCTGCTTTATCCATCTGGTACTGAACACCATACAAATCCTGAGTTTCGAAGAGCTTGGCATCCCAAAGCCCGCGCTCACGGTCCATTTGGTGTCCTACGTCACAACCCATCCAAACTGGCGTTCCATTTTCCAAAAGGCGCTGGGTAACAGACTTCATCTCTCCAACCGGAACATTGAGGTACACCACGGGTGGACCGCCGGCTACGTTTTGTAGGCAATCAACGGTGTACGTGCGGTAATACTCATTGCGCGGATCATCAACGAGACAGACGTAATTTTCCCAATCCACTGTTACGTACTCGGCGAGAAAATCTTGCGGCGTCATCGTACCTGTTCGATGAAAGTTCTTATCCTTGTCATGCCACTGCCAATCGAATTGCTCCGGTGGTGTGCCGAGATGGATACACAAGACTCTCCAGATGTCGGACATGCGCGACTCTTTATGTGCACGAACCTCTTCTTCAGATGCGCCTGCCTCAACCTTTGAACGGATTTCGTAGGTCGCGGTGCGGAGAATCTCTTTAAGCGTCGAATTCATAAACTGCGTTTGGCTGCTGCTATGGGACTCGGGATACGCGGACTTGGGAACCAATCCATGCTTACGGATCAGGTTCATGGCCATATTCCACTGGCCTCCGTCGCCAATGGGATCACCCAGCATGAAGTGGGTGGTTCTGTCGTCAACCGGCAGCTCCGCACGCTCCATCATGACTTCGAGAAAATGATTCGAACGCTCGAGCTTATCCCAAAAATGAATGTGGGCTTGGCTGAACTCAAAATCCTTCACATTCAATTTCTTCATTGCGCCTACCCGAAACAGGTTGAGCGCCGCAAAGAGCCAGCATCGGCCACTGCGCTTTTGGTGCGTTACCGACCACTCATCCAGCCGCGTACTGAACGAATCATCCATTTGCTGCACTTGGTCACGGCTTAGGGTGAGACTTTTTATATCTTGCCCACAGACAGCGTTCTGAGCCACACGTGCTCTTGGGTCATCGGCGAAATAGGCCCGATAGGTTTCAATCTGCTTACTTGAGACATCTCTGGTCATAGTTTACTCCATTGCCAGGTTAGAAGAATTTAAGGAGCCCGGCGGCAAGCTAACAGGCAGGCCGCGGCCGGTCGATACCGAGTAAGCCCGCTGCCTGAGAAAACGCGCGGTGGGGGATCTTCTCCCGGGGCGAAGCTGATGCAAGTTGCACCACACGCCTGTCCAATCTGACACACGTTTCAGCCTGGACGGAGCCTGTCCTTCCTAAGTACTTGAAATCATTGGTTTTCGTGTTGTGGCACGGCCATTGCTTTGTATAGGGCGAACACCAACTACAAGGAACCATGACCATGTCATCACTTAGCGCAGCATTTCAAAGCCCAACCACTTCTAGCCAAGCCTTTGCCGCTCAGCGCTTTGCCCAGCCGGCCCAAACATCTACGACCAGCCAGCGCAATAGTGGTGGTTACGCGGTGCAAGATGGATTCACCAAGAACGATTCAAATTCTAAAATCTTCAAGATGCTTGGCCAAACCGCCATGACTCCCAGCGACCTTCAATCAGCTTTCCAGGGCGCGGCGGTGGGCAATGGTTTGGACCTGCCAGCACCGGGTTCAAATGCCAACTTTGATGTGAGCGGTAAGCACAAGCTGCCAACCAGCCCAAACGAACCAAGCCAAAGTGATTCGAAAGACCCGGGTTCGTTGTTTCAAGGTGCGGATTCAAAGCTCATGACCAACGGTGATGAGTGCAGTGGGGAAGCATTTGCAAAAGCAGGCGCATTAGGTGCGTTAGAGATGGGTGCTGGTGCTGCGTTGGTAAGTGATGCCCCTGCAAACATAGGACTTGCTATTGGAGTGGGTGGAATGCTGGGCTTACTAATGCAATCCATAGAATGTTTAGAGCAAGTTGTTACAGAAGAAGCAGAAGAAGCAGAAGAAGCAGAAGAAGCAGAAGCAGCCAATAGCTGTGAGCCTGATGATGGTGAAGAAACAACCAGCACACCCAAGCCGGATACTGGAAATGCAACACCAACCGAGCAGGAACTCGAAGACGTTGAGCGTCAGGCAAAAGTTAAGATGAATGGTTTAACGAATCCTGGACGAGGTGAGGATATCACCCAGCAACCATCAGAGCGGCCTCTTATTGATTTCAATCAACTACAAGCTGACAAGCTGGCTCCATACATTAATCCAGGCAGTGAATCTGAAGAAGATGATGGCTTGAATGTGATTGGAGCAGAGTCGCGTGAAATGCCAGTAACCGGCTTAACCCAGCCAGGCCAAATCGTAGGACCTTCAGGTGGTATTGATTCTGCGGGTGACAATGATATCGGCAGTGTTCATCCATCAGTCACAGGTCATTCATCTAACGATGATGCATAAGGGTTAAACCCTTCCCACTATAGAACCCGAATGGAAATCACAATGCTCTCAAGAACAGTTACAACCAAGATTCTAATTCCCACACTACTTACTTCAGCTTTGTCAGCAGGTATCAGCTTTTTGTTAGATGATTATACCCTTCGAAACCATATCATTATGACATGCGCGTTTTTCGGTATGTTTGTTTGGATCAACAAGAAAGAGGGCACCAAGAATAACACGAAAGAAACTGAATAAGTTTTTATAATTTGTGTTGTATTTGGATTTTTCTTTTGGCCCAACGCAAAAGATTCCAAGAAAAACGATAATGCTGCCTGATTGTTAAACCTTGTAGATGAGTCATGGAGTTAAAAATGTTAAATCTCTTATCAAAACTGAAAATGAAGAGCCCCAGTAAGGAACGCCTTGAGGGTATTATCGCTCTCGGTAAATGGCGTTATGTTTTAACCTGTGGGGTTTTAATGTTTGGGTTGGTCCTTCCTATTTCAGCAGTAAGTGCAGATTACCTACAAGGTGAAAGTTTGCAGCTTCAAACCATCATGGTCGCTTTGGTTGTCGGGCCGATTACCGGGCTTTGCTTTGGATTGTATACTTGGGCCGATTTTAATCGGCGGTATGAAAAGTTCATGAAAGTCGAGGGTTGAAGCAATGGAGAAATGGTTTCGTTTTGATAAGTTTTTGCATCAGTTCTGCTTCTTCCTTGTTTTAGGTGTGTTGACTGGCGTGTTGGTCAATGTGTTTTTGGCAGAGTCAATGCTCACAAAATACAATTACTTTGATTTAGCGTGGTCTTTTTGTGGTTCAGTGATTCTAGGCTATGGCTCTTGTCACCTTATTGTGAAAGCAAAGAGGGCGGGTCCAGGGCAGTTCACTGAGGATGAAGCAAAAAACCAAACAAGCCTTCAAGCTATTGTGTTAGAGTCGGCGTTCTTTTTTGGAATTTTTTTATTACTGGATGCTGTGCGGGATGTGTACCGCGAAACTCCTGAGTATATGACTGAATACCACTATGGTGTTGGCTTGGCTGCCATTCTGGCTTTGGTTTTAACCACAATTAATTTTGCGAAGAATCGCCACACAAAGACAGCTTAGGAGAGTTTGTGATGCCTGAATATCTTGTGAAAACCCGGGACTTCTTATCTGCATGGTTTACCTGGATTGGCGCTTACACAGTTGTAAACCTATTGCAGGGTTTTGTAACGGGTGAACCTCGGTACAGCGCTGACTTAGTTGGCGAAATGTTGGTTGTGTTTGTATTTGCCATTCCTTTTGGAATTGGAACTTACCAAAAGCGGCGTGAGCGCTTGAAGCTTGCAAGAGAAAGCTAAGAACAAAAATGAATTTTGACAAAGACAAATACAAAGTCTGGCAGCTGCCGCATCCAATGGTATTGCATTGGGTAATGAACCCAGGGCTTGCCTTTAATGAATTGATTCTCGGGCAGCGACTTCCCAAGGTCATGTTGGTTGATAAAACAAGCGATGCGCCTTTGATGGAACGGCAGTATGTTCCATGCCCAGAATGCAACGTCTTGACCGATGCCCGTGTTTGGGGAGGAAGCCGTTCCAAAGGTCACTGGTTTGGGTATGTGTGCCCAGGGTGCAATGGCCGGATACCTTGTCTATGGAATTTAACAAGCCTTGTTTTGCTTGCTTTAACATTTCCACTTTGGATTTGGTTTAAGGGTGGGGCCGAGAAGAAATTGCTGGAAAGAGAAAAACAACGCCTGGCACAAATTGATATGGATAACCTACCGGGAGCCACTCAAACTTCATGGCTCAAAATGGGCATTACCTTTGGTGTGTTGATATTTTTTGTTGAGTTGGTGCGAGACAGTCTAGAAAAAGACCTGACCTTAGACAAGGTGGGATTTACTGGCGCGGCTGCATTGTTGGGTGGATTGGTGTTTGGCTTGCTGATGAAGCTTTTTCTTACGAAAAAGAGTTAACCTCGTTATGACTTAGGTAAACCTCGAATAAGTGCTGCAGCCTCGGAACGTTACTGCAATTGTTTGGCCCCCAAGACATTTTCCCGCCACCTTTTGCCGTTTGAGGGTATACAGGTATTGGGTGGTTATGGGGATTAAGCTCTAGGTTTAATAATATTGAGGAAGAACCATCTCTTTATCAAGTGGTCAGTGACAACAGCTAATCTCTATTCTAGGTAATCGCGCTCTAACGACATTTTACACGATCTAGAAATGGCAGAGCAGAACCCATAAACTCTTCCACACCATCTACATGAGCAAAGTGAGACCCTTTGTCGATATATTTGAGTTCAGCGTTTGGAATGAGCTTCTTAAATTCCTTGCCGAATTTCGGTGAAACCATCGGGTCATTTTTAGCATAAAGCAATAGGAGGGGGACCGGAAAATGTTTCAAGTCTCGCAGGGTCCTGCCAAAATTTCTCATGTGGGAAATATTCATGGTTTCGTCAAAATATTTGACTAAGGCGAGGGCGCCATCTTGCGTCTTTAGAGTGCGTGAATATTCTTCTGCTTCTTCGAGGGATTTAAGGCTTTCGTCATAATAGTGTACATTTTTGTGAACAAATTTCATGGGGTCGCGCTGAACGACCCATTTCAAGAAACGTCTAGAGCCGGGAATACTGAGTGCGGAGTCGAGAAGTTGCAAGCGCAACTCCGGAATGCCTGGAGAATGTAAATTGAGCAGACAGCTCATGGCTTGCGGCTCCTGCAATGCCAGGTGCATGGCGAGATAACCCCCCATAGAATTGCCGATGATAGGGCAGCCGAAAATATCAAGCTCGCGAATGACTTCTGCTAGCCAGGCGGCAAGGTCTGAGGGGGCGTAAGAACCAAGCAAGGCGGGCTCAGTGCGGCCAGCTCCAGGTAGGTCGATAGCATAGCATGTGTAATGTTTTCCAAGCTCTTCAAAAGCATATCTCCAAGAGTAGCTGGTGGTCATGAAACCATGAATCAGCAAAAGAGCTGGGCCTTTCCCGTATTTGCGGACGTGTACCTTCATCGGTCCAAAGCACTTTGATTGTAGTTGAAGATCGATGGCTTCCGTCTCAAAGAAGAGATGGTGGCGCCTTGGCTTGACGGGCAAATCTTTGAAACGACCTTGCTTGAAAGGTTTGAACTGCATGCAGGCCAAAATAGGTAGGGTTACTCGGTTTGCCAAGTGGCCGAATGAGATTTGGCGGTTTAAAGGTTCTCTTGGTCTACACTTACGGTTTGCGACCAAGAGCTTGTCGAATGGTGGAGGCGGCGGGTGCGAGCGTGTTGGTGTTGAAACGAACACGCCGACAGGCGTGCTCGGCTTCTGCAGCAACTAGCAAAGCGGAACGGTTCGTTTCCCGTCTTCATCGAAGCGACGGTACTTGCGGTTATTGGCGTAATGAAAAAAGGCGAACCAACCCATTGGTGGAGGCGGCGGGAATCTCACTGGCCTCTTAACCATCGGTAATCATTATTCTTCACTCACTCCCCAGAACCCAGATGCCCCCACTTATGACCCCCAATGTGCTTG